>CAIJJH010000029.1 GCA_903820955.1 uncultured Micrococcales bacterium | reverse complement strand
CGATTCGCCGTCCCATGAGCCCTCTTGGCTGGCACCCATGTGGATTAGCTTGGCGCCCTTGCCGACCGAGACAACCTGGTCGATGTTTAGGCGAACCGCGAGCCGGCCGATTGCATCGTGCTCGTGAATGGCAAACTCCCCAAGTTCGGCCATTTCGCCGAGAACGGCGATGGTTCGGTGACCTTGACGTCCGATTTGAGCGAGGGTTTGGAGCGCGGCTTTCATTGAGTCGGGAGACGCGTTATAGGCATCGTTGATCACAAACACACCATCGGCACGTTGATCGAGCTGCATCCTCCAGCGCTCGGCCAGTTTCATACGCTCAAGCGCATCAGCCGCCTGCTTGCGGTCTACGCCTAAGACCTCCGCAACTGCTAGTGCGGCGGCCGCGTTCATGAGTTGGTGCTCACCCAGGATTTGCAGGTTCAACTCTTGGGTGAATCCATCGGCGTAGTGGATTTCTGCCGAAGTGCCGGCCAGCGAAAGCATCGGCTCATCGATCCGAACCAGGGCATCCTCGCCGGTTCCAAACGAAAGCGTGTGCGCTTCGGTGAGCTCGAGCGTTGAGGCTACCAAGGCGTCATCGGAGTTGTAGACCAGAGTTGCAGCTGGCGGAAGTTCGCGAACTAACTCGGCCTTGATCTGCAAAGTGGTCTCGATGCCACCAAATTCGCCGGCGTGCGCCATGCCGACTTTCAGCAGGACACCGATGTCAGGCTTGGTCATTTTCATCAGGTAATCGATGCTGCCGACCCCTCCGGCGCCCATCTCAACAACCAAAAATTTGGTGGCGTCCGTAATTTTAAGAATCGAAATTGGAGCACCGACCTCGTTGTTGTAAGACTCGATCGGGGCGATTGTCTCGCCGATTTGTTGCAGTATTTCGCGCAACATGTTTTTGGTGCTGGTCTTGCCGTTTGAGCCCGTGATTCCGATGACTTTGATGTCACCCTTCTCTCGCACTCTTGCGAGAACGTAGGCGGCCAGTTTGCCCAAGGCTTGGACCGAATCAGCGACCAGGACCTGCCCTAGCGTCGAATCTACTTCGCGTTCGACAATCAGCCCCGTGGCGCCGGCTTGAAGGGCAGGTTCGACGAAAAGGTGCCCGTCGGTTTCTTCACCCGGCTTGCAGACAAAAAGTGAACCTTGTTGGACGAGTCTTGAATCGGTTTCGACCGTACCTGTAATCGACGTGTTGTCGCCGATTAGGCGTCCGTCGACCGCCTCTGCTATCTCGCTCAAGGAAAGTTTGATCATGACCAACCAAACTCCTTGAGTGCCGCCCTAGCCAGAGCCCGCGCCGAATATGGGGTTCTAACCCCTCGGATGTCGCGGTAGTCCTGATGGCCAGGTCCTGCCCACAAAACAGCATCGCCAACGCCAGCCATTGATACCGCTAGCCGAATGGCCTCTTCGGGTGGCGAGATATCGAAAACAGGAAGTTCAGGCTTTGCGTCTCGCGCGGCTTCGACCAATACTTCGCGAATGCTGGCCGGATCTTCAAATCTCGGGTGGTGATCGGTGATTACCAAGACGTCGCAGTTTTCAGCGGAGACCTTAGCCATTGCTGGCCGTTTGGATGCGTCGCGATCGCCGTCGGCGCCAAAGAGCATGATAACTTTGCCGCGAGTGACCTTGCGGACAGCACGCAGCGTGTTCAGGAAGGCGTCTGGACTGTGACCAAAGTCGACGTAGACATCTGGTCCGGTTTCACCGGTGACGCGCTCGGTGCGACCGGGTAGGTAGGCGTGGATGCCGCCGGCAACCGATTCTCGAATGTGATCAACCGCAAAGCCAGCTTCGATCAGCATCGCGATGGCAAGCCCGGCGTTTGAGGCCATGTGAGCACCAATTATTGGCAGCCAAGACTCGATAACCTCGCCGCTAGGAGTGGCCACGCTAAAGGATGTGCGCGCGGGAACTTCCTCGGTAACCGTGACGGTGAAGTCCGCAGGCTTGCCGGTGGCAACGGTTACATATGGAATTTTGGCTAGGGCGGCAAACCGTTCGCCATATTCGGAATCGAGGCAGACGACGCCTCGCTTGGCGCGGTTTGGCTGAAAGAGTCCGGCCTTCGCGACCAGGTACTCCGCCATGTCGGCGTAATCGTCGAGGTGGTCGTGGCTCAAGTTAGTGAAGCCGACCACGTCAAAGTGGATGCCGTCGATTCGGTGCTGAGTTAGAGCCTGGGCCGAAACTTCGATAGCCACCGCGTTGACCTTTGCCTCGCGCATTCGGGCAAGTAGCGCATGCATTTCGGTTGGCTCTGGGGTGGTCAAGCGAGAAACGATCACCTCGCCGGCAATGTGACGCTCGGCAGTCGAGGTTAGGCCGGTCACTTGGCCGAGTTGCTGAAGAATCGCTTCGAGAATATAGCTAGTCGAGGTTTTGCCGTTTGTGCCCGTGGTGCCAAACAGCATGGGCATCTTCTCTGGCAGGTTTCCATAGACAAAAGCGGCGAGATCACCCAGGTGCAGGCGAGGATCTTCGAGCCGGGCCACCGGGACGCCGACCTCTCCCATGAGGGCTAAGCCGGCAGAGTCTGTGATCACAGCTCTAGCGCCGAGTACGATGGCTTTGCCCGCAAACACCGCTCCGTGAGTCTTCAAGCCAGGCATTGCGACGAAAAGGTCGCCCTCGCGCAGGTCGTTGGTGTTCATGCTTATGCCCGTGACAGCGGTGGTCGCTTCGCCCGAAACCAGCTCGAGCGAGAACCGCGAAACCAGGGTCGAGAGTTCAACCGGTAAAACTTCAGCTGGCCTCAGGATCGGGGGTATTTGTTCCTTCATGGCGCCTACCAATCCATCTGCAGTGGCTTGGATTTCGTGGTTGACGGAGGCACTCCATACATCAAAAGCGCCTTCTTCAAAATGAAACGAAACGAGGGCGTAGCGCCGAGCGAGGTCGAAATGGTACGCGGCTTGTAGATGGTGATCGCCACCACAAACCTCGGGTCTTCAACCGGCGCCATACCAATGAACGATACCGCGTGCAGGTATCCATAACCGTGACCGTTGTCTGCCTGAACTTGAGCCGTACCGGACTTTCCGGCTACTCGCCATTCCGAGAGGCTGGCGGTGTGCCCAATGCCACCGAATTCGACGACTTTTTCCAACATCGCCATCGTCTGAGCTGCGGTGCTTTCAGATACCACCCGGGTTGGAGAGCCAGTCGGCATCGAGCTGATCTTGCCACTTTTGTCTTGGCAACCATCGATCAACGTCGGCTCGAGCCGAATGCCCTTATTGGCTATCGTCTGGTAAGCCATCGCCATCTGGATCGGTGTAACGGATACACCTTGCCCGAACATCGAAACCTTATCGGTGGCGCCGTCCCAATCGCTCGCCTTTCTTAGCAAGCCGCTGGCTTCGCCGGGGAAGTTGACCGAGGTTTTTTCGCCAAAACCGAACTTGCGCATGTAGTCGTAGCGGGTTTGGCGAGGAATAACCTGACCGATTTTTATGATGCCGGTATTGGAGGAGTCTCTTAAGACTCCGGTGAGGGTCAGTCTCTCCGAGGGGTGAAGGTGCGAGTCCTGGACGAGCCCCCAAGGGAATCTGAGCTTATAAGGGGCCACGACCTTCGTCACCGGCGTGCCAAGGCCGCTGTCGATCAGCGTGGCTGCCGTAATGGTCTTCATTGTTGAGCCTGGCTCGAAGGAGGTTTCAAAAATTCGCGATTTCCGAGAGTCGTCTGTGGCTATTCCAAAGTCGTTGGAGTCCACGGCGGGTGCTTCGGCTGCAACAAGAATCTTGCCGGTCTTAACCTCTACAACGAGCGCGGTGGCCCAATCGGCCTTGTACTTCTTGACTTCGGCGTAGAGCATGTTCTGGGCGAGGTATTGAAGGTCCTTATTTAGGGTCAGCCGCACCGTCGAGCCATTTTGAGCCTGTTGCGCGACCACCGCGCTACTCGGAATGCGAATTCCATCGACGCCGCGCTCGTAGGTTTCCTGACCATCGACGCCGGCTAGGCAACCATTCATCTGGCGTTCAACGCCGGCTAGAGGGATTCCGTCTTTTCCGACGAAACCCACGATGCTGCCGGTGGTTGCGCCCTCGGCGTAGGTGCGAGAAAGGATTGGGTCGTAAAACAACCACGGTATGTCGAGATCCTGCAACGCGCGGTAGCGGGCAGCCGAGACGCTCTTGGCAAGGTTGGAGTAAACACCGGTTCCGGCAATCTTGGCGAGGATCTCTTGCTTGGTTTGGCCCAAAATCTTGGCAATTGCATCGGCTTGCTGATCCACCGTCAGTATTACTTCTTGGCCATTACGCACAACAGTTACGGGTTGAACATTTATCGGCGCGGCGTTGATGTCGTAGGTGTAAACCGAATGAGCCAGGACGTTGCCACTCGAATCGACTATGTCGCCACGGAGTGCGCTCAAGGTGCGGGTAACCGAACGATTCGCCTTAGATACCTTGTTGATGCCTTCGGCATCAACCACTTGAAAAGCGAACAATCTGAACCCAAAAACCACTGCCAGAAGCAGGACTAGACCGGTGAAGAGCCTCGTGCGCTTTCGCGGATTGCCAGGCGTAAGAAGTGTCACTTGCCCGGCCTCCGTGTTCTAGTGAGTAGGCGAAACGGGTAGCTTGCCCGAAATCAAAGTTACTTGGAGGCTAGCGGGTTGAACGGTAGCGACATTGGCCTTGGTTGGCAAGGCGACAGCGCTCCACTTCGAACGAGTAGTCATCGCCGCGTTCGGCACTAGGTTTCTCGAAACCTGGTGGGTCGAATCAAAATAGGCTGCCATGGGCTTTCCGATGATGCTCTGATCGGAAAGTTTGAGGAAAACCGGACTGCTGTTGGGGATCATCCCAAGTGATTGAGCCGAGTTGGCAAGATTTTGGTTGCTGGCGAGCGAACCAACCTCAGCCGAAAGAATGTCGCTTGATGTGGTGAGTACGTGACGCTGGGCCTTCAAATCGGCCATCTGATAAGCACCCTGCTCAGTGAGAATCCCGAGTACGAGCTGGATCATTTGGATCGCGACCAAACCAATGATCACCGTTATCCCTATTCGAAGTCGTGGAGAAGCGACCCGAGGCAATGCAACAAGTCTCGGTAGTGAAAATGGTTGTGCAACCGCTCTTATGACGCTCATGCTGCCTGCCTGATCTTTTCTGCGGCTCGGATTTTCACCGATGCCGACCTTGGATTGATCTCGATTTCTTGCGAAGAAGCCCCTTCGGCACCCTTGGTGATTAGGCGCAGCTGTGGTGCGTGCTCGGGTAGCTCGATCGGAAGATTTATCGGTGCCGAAGAAGTCGAAGCTGCGACTAGCGCCTGCTTGACTATCCGGTCTTCAAGGGAGTGGTAAGACATCACGAGAATGCGACCGCCAATGGCCAGAACGTCGATTGCGCGAGGCATGGTGGCTTTTAGACAGGAGAGTTCCTCGTTCACTTCAATCCGCAACGCTTGAAACACTCGCTTGGCCGGGTGACCGCTGCTCTTGCCGGGAATAAACGGAACAACCTTCGCAATGAGGGCGGCTAACTCGGTGCTCGTTTCCAGCGGCTTGGCGGCGCGAGCTAGGACGATGGCTTTGGCGATGGCCTTTGAGTAACGCTCTTCTCCGTATTCGAAGAAGATCTTGGAAAGCTGCTCTTCGCTGTATTCGTTGACGACTTCGGCTGCGGTCTTGCCTCTGGTGGCGTCCATTCGCATGTCCAGCGGTGCTTCATAACTGTAAGCAAAGCCGCGCTCGCGTTCGTCGAGTTGCATGGATGAGACCCCGAGGTCGAGCAGGATCGCGTCCACCTTTTTGATTCCGAGCTCTTCGAGAGCCTCATCGATGTTGTCGTAGGTGGTGTTTACAAAGTCGATTCGGCCGGCGAACTGCGCGAGGCGCTCGGTGGCCAAAGCAATGGCAGTTGGGTCGCGGTCGATTGCGACGACACGGATGTCGGCGAACTTGTTTAGGAAAGCTTCGGTGTGGCCGCCCAAACCGAGTGTGCAGTCGACGAATACAGCTCCAGGCTTACCAAGCGAGTGGCCGAGCACTTCGAGCGCTCGCTCTAGAGCGACGGGTGTGTGAAGTTCGGAGATTGGCTTTGACATGGAGACCGAAATCTTTAGAAGATTCCGGGAATCACCTCCTCGTCACGGTTTGCGAAGAGTTCGTCTTGTTCGGCCTGGTTGCTCTCCCACAGCGCAACAGACCAGATCTCGACCTTGTTGTTGTTTCCGATCACTACGAGGTCTCGTTCAAGCGAGGCGTAGAGGCGAAGGTGGTTCGGAACGCTGATGCGCCCCTGCCTGTCGGGAACCTGAAGCTCCGCCGAGGCCATGAAGTTTCTAACGAACTCTCGAGCCGACTTGGTGGTAACCCTGGCTCCCTGCAACTGCTCCGCGATCCTCGTAAATTCGCTTGCGGTATAGATCGAAAGGCAACGGTCTTGGCCTTTGGTGATGTAGAGGGCACCGTCGCTGAGTTCACGAAACTTGGACGGGATTACGAGACGACCCTTTTCATCAAGCTTTGGGGTTGTGGTACCTGAAAACACGGTCGCCTCCTTTCGTTACCCGATTACTCCACTTTACTCCACATACACACTAAATTAGGAGTATTTTGCGCATTTTGCCAAAAATTTTTTATAACAAGCCTGTAACAAAATGGGCTTTAGCCGGTGGATGAAAATGGAGGCGTTTTTGTGTGTTTGCCCAATTTTGGGCAAAAAAAGACGCTAAGGCGTGGAGCTCCTGCGTCGAGAGCTGGCAACGACCAGGCCAGAACCCATTACCAAAAAGCCCAGTAGCCCCAAAAGAGGGACCCTTGTGATTGCGGCAGCCAACAAACCGGCAAGGCCTACGGATGAGATCAAAACGCCTACCAGGATGCGCCTTGGGCCGAGCTCGCTGGCTGAACCCGAAGCTTGGCGTGGCTCACGCACGCCACCGCCATCAAGTAGCGAGCGTTCTAGCTCTTCGAGCGCCTTGCGTTCGTGATCGGTAAGTCCCATAAACAAATACTAAGACTTCTAAAGTTAGGCTATTGCTGTGAGTGAAACCCGTGTGCTACTTGACCTAGTCCAAAAACAGCTGGACGAGTTTTGTGCCGACCGGAAGACCGAGTTCGAAGCAATCTCGCCCGATCTGGTGCCCGTGGTCGATTACACCCGGTCGCTACTCGGCGGCGGTAAGAGATTTCGAGCACTTTTTTGCTACTGGGCTTGGGCAGCCGCCCTCGAGACTGCCGACCAGGTTCAGGCCGAAGAGCAAAGGAGCCGATCGGCCAACGCCATGGTTGGAATCTGCGCCTCTCTCGAAATGTTT
>CAIJJH010000028.1 GCA_903820955.1 uncultured Micrococcales bacterium | reverse complement strand
ATCTACATCGATATCGCGGTAAAACCCGACGACATCTTTGGTCGCAACGGTGACGACCTAACCTGCGTCCTGGAGGTCCCGCTGCACGATGCAGCGCTTGGCGCTCAGGTGCAGATTGACACCTTCGATGGCCCTATCAACGTCGAGATTGCACCCGGAGTTGCCACCGGTGACGTCGTGACCATCAAGAACAAGGGTTCGCACAAGCTCCGCAGCAATGGCCGCGGAGACCTGCGCGTTTCGATTCAGGTGAACACCCCCTCGAAACTTGACACCAAGCAAAAAGAGCTACTGCGGCAGCTTGCCAAGCTTCGCAAGGGCGAGCACCCACAGCTGCAAAAGCAGGCGCACGGCATATTCGGTAAGCGTCGCTGATGGTCGAACCACTTTTTCGCTTTGACGGCTCGCTCAATGTCGGTGCAGTGGTCAACCTTGACGGGGCAGAGGGGCATCACGCGGCCAGCGTTCGACGGATGCGCGTCGGCGAAGCGATCCAGCTGACCAACGGCAAAGACACTCACTCTAGGGGTGTGGTGGTTGCGGTTTCTCCAAAATCGCTCGAGGTTCGAATCGACAGCGTCGAAAAGCTAGCTACACCGGCACTTTCCTTTGGTTTGGTGCAGGCGCTTGCCAAGGGCGACCGAGATGAACTCGCTATCCAGGCGGCTACCGAGCTAGGCGTATCGCGCATCACACCTTGGCAGGCCGAGCGGTCAGTCTCTCGCTGGGACGCAGCCAAGTCGGCCAAAGGCGTAGAACGCTGGACGACGATCACCGCGGAGGCCGCAAAGCAAGCCACCAGGCCGCTTTTCCCTGTTGTTTCGGAGCCTGTCAGCAGCAAATCACTTGCCGCCAGCATGAACGAGAACTACCTAATCCTCGACCCCACTGCGAAGTTGTCAATTGTCGATTGGACTGCTCCCGCTGAGGGGCACATCGAACTCGTGGTCGGGCCAGAAGGTGGGATCTCTGAGCACGAGCTCGAACTCTTCGAATCCGCGGGTGGCGTGCGGGTACACCTGGGCGAGGGCATCCTGCGCACCTCGACCGCTGGTATGGCCGCACTTGCTTTTTTGGCTGGCAGAAACGGCCTTTGGGGCTAGATTTGGTAGCGGAGGAACATTTGATCGACTGCATTTTTTGCAAAATAGTAGCTGGCACGATTCCAGCGACCATAGTTGGCGAGTCCGCTCGTTCAATCGCTTTTAGAGACGTTGCCCCTCGTCAAGCCGTCCACATCCTCGTCATTCCTCGCGAACATCACTCGAACATCGCTGAGCTTTCGGCAAATGACCCAGAAGCGCTAGTCGATCTGATGCAGCTAGGTAGCCGAATTGCCTCGGATCAAACCACAGGACACTTTCGATTCACCTTCAACACCGGTGAACTAGCTGGCCAAACCGTCTTTCACGCGCACGGACACATCACCTCGACCCAGCCGGCTAAAGCGTGATCGAGCAATCGAGCGTAGAGATTCGGGTTTCCGAGTCGAGCGACCTTTTCGGCCCGGGCGACGCCCTGCTCAAGGAATTCGAGGCACAGTACCCGGAGGTTCAGGTTTCCGCCCGCGGTGACCAAGTGAAGCTTTCGGGCCCCAGTCACCAGGTTGCCATTGCGCGGAAACTGCTCGATCAGATGGCCGAACTCGTCAAACGCGGTCAATTGCTCAGCCCCGAAGACTTTCGCCGCGCGGCGCGCATGCTCGCCGGCGACTCCGAATCGAAGCCAGCCGACATTCTAAGTCAGAGCATCCTCTCGTCTCGCGGCAAGAGTATTCGCCCCAAGACCCTGGGTCAAAAAACCTATGTTGACGCAATCGACCAGCACACCATCGTCTTCGGCATCGGCCCGGCCGGCACCGGCAAGACCTACCTTGCGATGGCAAAGGCCGTTCAGGCACTCCAGCGCAAAGAGGTTTCTCGAATCATCCTGACCAGGCCCGCTGTTGAGGCCGGTGAGCGCCTCGGTTTCTTGCCTGGTACCTTGAACGACAAAATTGACCCCTATCTTCGACCGCTTTTCGACGCGCTGCACGAGATGCTCGAACCAGATGCCGTGCCAAAACTGATGGCATCGGGAACCATCGAGGTAGCCCCGCTCGCCTATATGCGCGGCCGCACGCTAAACGACTCGTTCATAATCCTCGACGAGGCGCAAAACACCACCCCCGAGCAGATGAAGATGTTTCTCACCAGACTCGGTTTCAATTCGAAGATGATCATCACGGGCGACATCACCCAAATCGACCTCCCAGCCGGCACCAGCGGTCTTAGAACGGCACTTCAGGTGCTTGCCGAGGTTGAGGACATGCACTTCGCGACCCTCACCTCCGACGATGTTGTGCGCCACTCGCTGGTTGCGAAAATCGTGGACGCCTACTCGCGCTACGAAGAAAAACTGCTAGCCAAGAAGAGCGCCAAATGAGCATCGAAATTCGCAATGAATCCTCCATCTCGCTCGACGAAGCGCGCGTCCTTAGGCTCGCCGATTTCGCACTGGAGTCCATGAGGATTCACCCAGAATCCGAGTTAGAAATCCTGTTCGTCGACGAAGAGCCGATGACCGAGTTGCACATAAAGTTCATGGACGAACCAGGCCCAACCGACGTCCTGAGCTTTCCGATGGACGAACTACACCCGGGCGCGGACAACGACCTGAGCCTGGGCCAGCTTGGCTCTATCGTGGTTTGCCCGAGCGTCGCTGTCGCACAAGCGTCCGCCGCCGGCCACGAGCCGATCAACGAGATGTTGTTGCTGACCGCGCACGGTATCTTGCACCTACTGGGCTTCGACCACGCCGAACCCGAAGAACATCGCGTCATGTTCGAACTGCAGGCAGATATCCTGACCCGCTTCTACGCGTCGGAGAGCTAAATGCTCGCGGTAGCGCTCTGGGTGGCATCGGCTCTAGCCGTTTTTACCGTGATTTTCACCATAGTTTCGGCGGCGATGAACCGACCTGAGGTCCTAGGTTTCGTTCGCCTGACCCTAACCGGGCTCTTTGGAGTCGTCCTCGGTCAATCAATCAGTCCGCTTGGCTTGCTTTGGTGGTGGAGCGCACTGATCGCATTCGGTCTAATGGTTCTTCTGCTCCTCAGCTCCCAGCTGTTGGCCAAGGTAGCCGGTCATAGGGCCTTCGGTTTCTGGCTAGCCAAAAGTCTCAGGCCCCTGGTCAACTCACTGACCCGCATTTTCACTCCGCTATCGCTACCCAAGACCGAGGAACCTGAGGAGTTCGAGCAAGAACTTCTCGATTCGGTTGAGGAGTTTGGCGAAACCATTGTTCGCGAGGTCATGGTTCCT
This sequence comes from uncultured Micrococcales bacterium, assembly GCA_903820955.1. GTDB lineage: Bacteria > Actinomycetota > Actinomycetes > Actinomycetales > Microbacteriaceae > Rhodoluna. The sequence goes on along the minus strand of CAIJJH010000028.1, from coordinate 1,135 downwards.
CGAATCGACATGGCTGTCATCGAAGCCGACGAAAGCTTAGAAAAGGCCATGAAGCTTTTTCTCGAGCGCGGCTATTCGAGGCTTCCGGTTATCGGCAAGAACATCGACGACGTGGTCGGCGTCCTCTATCTAAAAGACGTTGCCTCGCTGATGTATCGCAAGGAACTTGCCGGCAAGACCGCCCTGAAGGTTGCTCGCAAACCGATCTTTGCCCCCGAATCGAAGCCGGTCGACGATCTGCTTCGTGAAATGCAGCTTTCGGCTACTCACATGGCGATCATCATCGACGAATACGGGGGAGTCGCTGGTTTGGCAACCATGGAAGACGTGATCGAGGAGATCGTTGGCGAGATCGCCGATGAATACGACCGTGAGTTGCCGGATATCGAAGAAGTTGAACCTGGACTCTTCAGCGTCTCGGCGCGATGTCCGCTTTTTGACCTCGGCGAGCATTTTGAAATCGAACTCGAGGACGAGGACGTCGACAGCGTCGGCGGATTACTCACCAAAGAGCTCGAACGAATTCCGCGCAAGGGTGACTCGGTCACCTACAGCGGGCTAATTTTTACCGCAGATCGCATCGAGGGTCGCCGTAAACGCCTGATTACCGTCTTGGTTCGGGCTAGCGCACCACTTAGCGAGTCTCAGGAGGCTTTCGAATGACCTTTCGCAGCGGTTTCGCATCGTTTGTAGGTAGACCAAATGTCGGTAAATCGACCCTAACCAATGCACTGGTTGGCGAAAAGGTGGCAATCACCAGCGCCAAGCCGCAAACCACGCGTCGAGCGATTCGCGGAATCGTAAATAGGCCAGAGGGTCAAATCGTCTTGGTTGACACCCCCGGTCTGCACCGCCCGCGCACCCTCCTCGGCGAGCGCCTGAATGACCTGGTCGCCTCGACTCTCTCCGGCGTAGACGTGATCGGTTTCTGTGTTCCCGCGAACGAAAAGATCGGCCCGGGAGACGCGTTTATCAACGAGCAGTTGAACGGTTTCAGGCGCGCGAAGTTGGTTGCTGTCATCACCAAAACCGAGCTGGTCAGTCGCGATCAACTTGCCGCCAAGCTCCAGGAGGTTTCGGAGCTTCGCGATTGGCACGCAATCGTGCCGGTTTCTGCAGTGGCCAACCGGCAACT
>CAIJJH010000027.1 GCA_903820955.1 uncultured Micrococcales bacterium | reverse complement strand
CGTGTGCTCTTCCGATCTTTGCAATCGTGGTCGGTGGCGGCAACTTCTTTAGGGGAGCTGAGCTTTCACAGCGCGGGATGGATCGCAGCCGGGCAGACTACATGGGTATGTTGGGCACCGTAATGAACGCCCTCGCTCTTCAAGACTTTCTCGAACAGGCCGGGGTCGACGTCCGCGTTCAATCGGCAATCACGATGTCGCAGGTAACCGAGCCTTACGTTCCACTTCGTGCTATTCGGCACCTCGAAAAGGGTCGCGTCGTAATTTTTGGCGCCGGCGCTGGCTTGCCATACTTCTCGACCGACACGGTCGCCGCTCAGCGCGCGCTTGAGATCAAGGCCGATGAGGTTTTGGTTGCTAAAAACGGCGTGGACGGCGTTTACTCGGCCGACCCTAAAAAGGACCCTAAGGCCAAGAAGCTTGAAACAATCACCTACCAGGACGCCCTTGTGCGCGGCCTGAAAGTGGTTGACGCTACCGCTTTCAGCCTCTGCATGGATAACCAGATGCCGATGCGCGTTTTTGGCATGCAGCCCGACTCAAACGTGACCGATGCCATCAAGGGCAAAAAAATCGGTACCTTCGTAACCGCTTAAGGAGCACCAGATGATTTCAGAGGTTATTGCAACCGCGACCGAGAAGATGGCGAGAGCCCTCGAAGCCGCAAAGGATGATTTCGGCACCGTTCGCACCGGGCGTGCCAACCCCGCTATGTTTCAGAAGATCATGGTCGATTACTACGGCACCGGAACCCCGCTGGGTCAGCTTGCGAGCCTGCAGAACCCCGAGGCCAGAACAATCCTGATCACCCCTTACGACAAGAGCGCCCTTCTGGCTATCGAAAAGGCCGTGGCGGCAGTACCCAACCTTGGCGCAACCCCAAACAACGACGGCAACGTGATTCGGGTTTCGCTACCAGACCTGACCGAAGACCGCCGCAAGGAGTACGTCAAGTTGGTCCGCACCAAGGCCGAGGACGGTCGAGTTTCGATTCGCAACATTCGCCGCAAGGGTAACGACGACCTAGCCGCCTTGAAGAAGGATGGTTCGGCCGGCGAGGACGACCTAGCTCGCGCCGAGAAGGAACTGGACGCGCTCACCAAGTCTCACGTTGACGCGATCGATGAAGCCTTGAAGCGCAAAGAAGCCGAACTTCTCGAGGTTTGAGTGTCTGACGCCGCCGGAGGAAGAAGCCTTTCAAAGTCGATCTTTTGGGGTCTGCTCATGGGGGCGGCGTTTCTTTCTAGCATCCTGATCGTTAAGGAAGCGTTCATCGTCCTCGGCGTCATCGGAATCGCAGCTGGCTCCTGGGAAATCGCCTCGGCTCTGCGCGGTGCTGGCTGGTATGTGCCGCGGCTTCCGGTGGTTATCGGTTCTGCAGTAATCATGCCGGCCACCTACTACGGCGGAACGATTTGGCAGTGGGTTTCGGCTCTTGGCCTGATCCTGTTTTTAGCCGTTTGGCGACTGGTTCATCTACTTTTCGAGCGCCGCGAGAACGCCAGACAAACCTTCGGGCGCACGATTCGAGACTTTTCGGCGGCCGCCTTCGTGGTCATCTACCTCCCACTCACTTTCAGCTTCGCCTATCTCTTGCTCCAGAGGAACCCGGATGGCGCAGCTTGGGTCTGTGCCGCGATTGTGACGGCAGGAATCAGCGACACCGCTGGCTACCTAGTCGGGCGCAAACTCGGCAAGCACAAGCTGGCTCCCGGAATCAGCCCGAAAAAGACCCTCGAGGGGCTATTGGCGTCGATTGTCTTCGGTGGGGCTTCCGCCGTGCTCATAGTGGTCCTAGCAATTCAAAAGCCCTGGTGGGTTGGCGTTATTTTGGGAGCAGCCGTGCTCTTGGCCGCCATTTTCGGCGATTTGAGCGAGTCGCTGATCAAACGCGACCTAGGAGTAAAAGACATGAGTTCGTGGCTTCCTGGCCACGGTGGAGTGATGGATCGACTCGATTCGATTCTGCCCGCGGTCTTGGTCACCTACCTGGTTGCCTCGCTGCTTGTCCCAGCGGTTTAAGATAGAACCATGAGCTTCACATTCCCCAAGACCAAAAAGCTCGGCTACGACCCGGCCGAGGTTGATTCTTTCATCGCACTTGCGCGGGAGCAGTTTGCCCACCGCGATGACCAGGTGGTCTCGGCAACTGACCTTCGTCGAGTGGAGTTCAAACTTGTTCGCGGCGGCTATTCGGTTTCTGCAGTCGACGGCGCGATCGATCGGCTTGAGGACGCATTCGCAGACAGCGAAATGCAAAAAAGCGTTGCGAACGCCGGCCTCGATGCCACTCGCGACCGAGTCGTTGCCATCAAAACACTCATCACGGGTCGGCTGGACCGGCCAAAGCGCAAGCATTTTGCAAGCAGCGGCTGGATTCTGCGCGGTTACGACCGCCGACAGGTGGATCGTTTCTTGGCCAGTGTCGCCGCTCACATCGAAACAGGTCGGGAGTTAGACCTAAACTCCGTTCGTAGGGCAGTTTTTAAAGTCAAGAGGGGTGGCTATGCCGAAATTCAAGTCGACGCGTTCATTGAGCGCGTTGTCGAGCTCCTTCATTTGGAGCGTCACAGCTAGTTTGCTGTTCGCCCTCGTTCTCGGAGGGCAGTCAAGTGCTTTGGCCGCCAGCGGACGCACTGCGGTCGCGGTCCTGAAGACTATTCCCACTCGCGCTTGGGCCTCCAAGGCAGGCTACGCCAGAACGCAATATGGCAATGGCTGGGGAAACATCGGCTCTTGTGACACCAGAAACTACATCTTGATTCGAGACCTGACTCGTCTCACCTACCGATCGAGCCCGGGTTGCACGGTGGCAACGGGAATTTTGAGAGATCCCTACACCGGCAAAACAATAAATTTCGTGCGAGGTGTGAAAACCTCTCTCGCGGTACAGATTGACCATGTGGTAGCCCTGAGCGATTCCTGGCAGAAGGGTGCTCAAAGGCTCTCATATGCCACTAGAGTCGCCATGGCCAACGATCCCTTAGAACTTTTGGCCGTCGACGGCCCATCGAATGAGTCCAAATCAGATTCCGATGCTGCCAACTGGCTCCCACCCAACCATGCTTACTGGTGCCCATACGTGGCCAGACAGATTGCGGTGAAGGCCAAGTATCACCTTTGGATGTCGACCGCCGAAAAGGCGCGGATAGGCCAGGTTTTGCGCAGTTGCCCGAAGCAGCTGGTGCCGACACGCTAACTATGGCGCTCGCAAAGGGCACGCGATAAACTGGATGTTCATGCCCAAAGGATCGAGGTGAACATGGGAAGACACGCGTTAGAGCGCAAAAGCGTGCTTAATCGCGCCATGTCGCCGGTTTCTGCTGTCGCAACCGCGGCAATGCAGTTCGAGCCTGTAAAAAAGGCCACCTCGCTAAAGTCTCGCAAGGGTGTCAGCGGATTTGTCCTGACTGGTTCGTTCCTGATGGCGTCAATTGTTGACCCTTACGCTGCCTCGCTTGCCTCGGCGGCCACCTACGATCGTTCGGGCACTTCTGCCGAACAGAGCTTCGCAGACTTCACCACCCAGCAGATTTCGATTTCACGCGGCGGTTACACGGTTGTTTCGGGTCGCGACGCCGCCACCATGTTCGTTGAATTGGCCAATATCCCTAACGCGGGCAGCATCAAGTCCTACGCTTTCGAAGCCTCGGCGAAGCGCGGTTGGGGCATGGATCAATACTCTTGCCTAGTAACCCTCTGGAATCGCGAGTCGCACTGGAATATCAGCGCTTCGAACCGCAGTTCTGGAGCGTACGGCATCCCTCAGGCCCTGCCTGGCATCAAGATGGCATCGGCCGGAGACGACTGGATGACAAACCCCGAAACTCAAATCAACTGGGGTCTCGGTTACATCGCCGGCCGCTACCGGACGCCATGCGCTGCGCTAGCTCATTCCAACGCACTTAACTGGTACTAATGCCACGCAGCAACCGACCTCGCCGTTCTAAGGGCAATCGCGAAGAAGAGCCTCTAGACCTAACCGGAGCTCGCTTGGGCTTCAAGCGCACCGAGGTAAAGCGAGGTGTCGCTTACAGCGTGCAATCGACTCCTGGCAACAATGAAGACTCGACCAAAACTTGGACGTGCCCGCACTGCTTTATAGAGATTCGCGTCGGTACCGCGCACGTGGTGGCCTGGGATGAAACCAGGGGAGTCGAGACACGGCGCCATTTTCACACCGGTTGCTGGGCCAAGTTTCAAGGGCCGCTACTTTGATCGAGATTCGTTCCGGGGTAGTTTTACCTTCGATTCGCGAAGAAATCACGCTGGTTACCGAAGATCACCTGCGTTTGGTTGGTGAACTGGCTTTGCCGGTGTCTGGGGACCCAGCGGCCACTCTGATCACCCTTCACCCGTTGCCAACGGCCGGTGGTTTCATGGACTCGCACATTCTGCGCAAGGCCGCAAACCGGCTTCCCGCCTTGGCTCAGTTAGCCGTGTTGCGCTTCAACACTCGCGGAACGGCTTCACCCCAAGGCACGAGCGAGGGATCTTTCGGTGAGGGCATCACCGAGCGTCACGATGTAGACGCCGCCTTGGCCTTCGCGCATGCTCGGGGGCTAACTAATATTTGGCTCGTCGGCTGGTCTTTTGGCACCGAGCTGGCGCTCAAGTACGGAGCAAACAAAGACATTGAAGGCGTCATCTTGCTTTCGCCACCGTTGCATCGAACAAGCGAAGCAGAGCTGGCAACCTGGGCGAATAACGGTAAGAGGGTCATTGCTCTCGTGCCAGAACTCGACGACTATCTTGTGCCAGAACAGGCCAAAGAGCGATTCAAGGCGATTCCACAACTCGAGTTGGTTGCGGTGGATGATGCCAAACATCTCTGGGTCGGCGAGTCCGCTACCAAGAGCGTGCTTAACGAGATCGTAAAAGCAGTCAACCCAGCGGCTTACCCGCTGCCTGAGACCTACGAGGGCTAGTTTTCGTTCTGCCTTGGAATCCACACTTGGCGAATGATTATCATCGCCGAAGCGGCTACCGGAATCGCTACCAAAGCGCCCAGCACTCCGAGCAGTGCGCCGCCGGCGAGGGCCGCGATAACCACCACGGCGCCGGGAACCGAAACCGCCGACTTCATTATGCGAGGGCTAACGAAATATGCCTCGACCTGCATGTAGATGAAGTAGTAGACCAAGGCTACGACCGCGGCCGTAGGGTTTTGCGTCAGCGCAACCACGGCGACGATGATCGCACCCGTCAGCGAACCAACCAGCGGAATTAGCGCCAGCAAGAAGGTGATGAACGCTAGAGCGATCGCGAATGGCACCCCGATGATGCTCATCATTATGAAACCGCAAATCGCGTTGATCAGGGCGACGGTCACCTGACCCATCACGTAGCGACCAACCGAAACCGAGATTTGCTCTGAAAGGTCGGCAAATTTGGTTCGCTTTGACGCTGGAACCAAGGAGTAGACCCACTGCTTGAAGCGAGTCAGTGAAGACATTATGTAGATGCTCAGAATCAGAATCACCAAGAACCCGGTAGCCCCGCTGAAGATACCGAGCCCTACCTGCACGAAGCCTCCGACAAAATTCGGCCAATTCTTTGCGTCCGAGATGTAGCTACTGACGCTATCTATGGTCTGCACTAGCCCGCCACCGAGGTT
>CAIJJH010000026.1 GCA_903820955.1 uncultured Micrococcales bacterium | reverse complement strand
GGGCGTGGAACTACTTTTTCGCCGACACCGTGGACGGAGCTGCTAAGACCAGCGCTGCAAAAGACTACGGGATCACTCCAACCGCAAAGAAGTTTGTGGAGCCAAGGGCCGCCACCCATCTCGGCGACGTCTTCGCGCGCGTCGTGATCCCGCGACTCGGTGGCGACTGGGTTCGTTTGGTTGGCGAGGGCACCAGGTGGCACCCGGTTTTGAACGACATCGGAGTCGGCCACTACATGGGCACAGCACGGCCCGGCGAGGTCGGTAACTTTGCGACCGCCGCACATCGTGGAGGCTTTGGAGGTTCTTACAAGAACATTCACCGGCTTGTGAAGGGCGATCTGGTTTATGTGCAAACCAATGCCGGTTGGTACTCCTACGAGTATCGCCAAACCAAAATCGTCAAGCCCACCGACACCAATGTGATCGCAGCGGTGCCGAAGGAGCTCGTTGGTTCGCACCAGGGCGGCAGGTATATGACCTTGACCAGTTGCGACCCGATTTTCGTGAACACGAACCGAATCATCGTTTGGCTTGAATTGAAAGATTTTGTTCCGGTTTCGGCCGGAGTTCCAGCCGCGGTTAAGTGGCTAGGAACAAACTAATTAGTGGCGACTGAGTTTAGGAAAGCTTGATTTCGCTCGGGTCGATGCGATCGGCCTGAAAGGTGTTCACCTTGGCATCGCTCGGGTAGCCAACGGCAACTCCGTAAAGCAATTTATAGCCTGCAGGCACCTCGAATTCCGCCTTGACGGCGTCCTCCCAGATAGCCACAGCACCCTGGGCGCAGGTTCCTAAGCCACGGGCGTGAGCGCCGAGGATCAGGTTTTGCATGAACAGCGAGGCGTCCGATGCGGCGTATTTGCCGATCGACTTGTGAGTGAAAATGAAAAGCTCGACCGGTGCCCCGAAGAAGTTGTAGTTCTTGCGCCACTGGGCGTCACGGCCCTTTGCGTCGCCTCGCTCCACCCCGAGCATCCCGTAAAGCTCGCGACCGATCTTTTGCGAACGGGTCTTGAACACGCCTTGGTACGGACGCGTGATCATGCGGTTGCTGGTCGGTAAACCGTAGCGAGTTAGCACGAGTCGTATTTTTGGCAATAGGCCGCCGGTGCGTGCCGCCGAAAGGGAATCCCAGCGCTTCAAAAATTCGGCAGCGATTCGGTCTCGCTTGTCTCCCGTCGCCACCGCAACCACGAATGGTCTGGTGTTCGACCACGAAGGCGCTGTGAGGGCGTCCGTGAGCAATTCGTCGATGATTGAGTCGGCTACCGGTGTGTTTTTGAAGTCACGCGTGCTTCTGCGGCTGGCGACGAATTCAACCCATTGTTCTTTTGTGATCACACAAGAAATCTACCTCTGGTTGAATAGGTATGAAGCCAACCCAAGGAGCGCCATGACCGAACCACGCCAAGTTCGCCCGCGCACCGAGGGCTGGAAGCAGCTGAAGGACGCCGACGGCAAACCGCTGCTGCAATTCGAAGAGCGAGCCAAGAAGCCGCCCGTTCACCTGGTCGACCTGAGCGTCGAAGAGCGTGCGGCCAAGGTGAAGGAACTCGGGCTCCCGGGCTTCAGAGCGAAGCAACTCGCCACCCACTACTTCACTCACTATACGAGCGATGCCGCCGACATGAGCGACCTTCCTGCTGCCGGCCGCGAAGAACTGGTCGGCGCAATGCTGCCGCCGCTCTTGACCGAGGTTCGCAGGCTTCAGACCGACAACGGTGACACCATCAAGTTTCTCTGGCGCCTGTTTGACGGCGCGCTGGTCGAATCTGTGCTGATGCGCTACCCGGGACGCATCACCCTCTGTGTGTCATCACAGGCCGGCTGCGGCATGAACTGTCCGTTCTGCGCGACCGGTCAGGCAGGCCTGACTCGAAACATGTCGGCCGCCGAGATCATCGACCAGGTGGTTCAAGCCAATCGTGCGATCGCCAAGGGTGAGCTAAAGGGTGGCACCCGAGACAAAGACAACCCCGAGCGTGTGAGCAACATCGTGTTTATGGGAATGGGTGAGCCGCTCGCCAACTACAACCGCCTGATGTCTGCCGTGCGAACCATGGTTGAGCCGCAGCCGAACGGTTTGGGTATGTCGGCTAGGCACATCACGGTTTCTACCGTCGGCCTGGTGCCAGCGATTAAGAAGCTCTCCGAAGAGGGGATCCCGGTCACCTTCGCACTCTCGCTCCACGCACCAGACGACAAACTGCGTGACGAACTGATCCCCGTGAACTCGCGTTGGAAGGTCGACGAAGCCTTGGACGCCGCCAGAGGCTATTTCGAAGCAACCGGCCGTCGAGTGTCAATTGAATACGCACTAATCAAAGACATGAATGACCATGCTTGGCGCGCAGACCTTTTGGCTCAGAAACTTAACGATCGGGGCAAGGGTTGGGTTCACGTCAACCCGATCCCGCTAAACCCGACACCTGGTTCGGTTTGGACAGCGTCGACCAAAGAGGTCACTCGCGAATTTATCAACCGGCTCGAGGCCGCCGGAATCCCAACTACCTTGCGCGACACCCGAGGTAAAGAAATCGACGGGGCCTGTGGTCAGTTAGCGGCGGCGGACTAGTTTTGCAACCCCGATGACAATGATCGCCGAAACAAGCATGAAGGCCATGATGCCGAAAATGTATTCGATCATCTGTGGCACGCCACCCTTGTCGGTTGGGTCAATGAACCAGTAAGGCCACCAGCCGGTTGCGATTCCGCGGATAATCGTGAAGACCACCCAAGCTAGAGGGAAAACCCAGACCCAGAACATCTGCTTGAACCGAGGCGGGTTCGCGAAGGTCAAAAACGCGAAGTCTAGAAAAATGAAAACCAGTGCCCACACATGCAAAATCTCGTTCGGAGCTTGAGGCCAAACGTAGCCAGCGTCGGCGGCGGAGCCTGGCAGACCTCGAAGAAGTGCGTTGTAGACCACGCCGACCACAATCGCGTAGGTGGCAACCGAAAGGCGAACTCGGTTCATAACCGCGGTCTCTGTCTTACCCTGAATCGCCCAAACACCAGCAACCGCAAGAGCAACCGCGGCAACCATGCTCGAATCAATCGTGAAGTAGGCGAAGTACTCGCCAGGCCTGAACACGTTGTGGGCTAGGCGGTCGGTGATCTGCCAAGCCATGGCGAAAATCAGCGAAGCGGCGGTAAGGAGTCGCACAAATCCTGCGGTTTTTAACAAGG
>CAIJJH010000025.1 GCA_903820955.1 uncultured Micrococcales bacterium | reverse complement strand
TCTCTGGATCATCTCTGACGAGATTTACCAGAACCTCACCTACGACGGCGTCAAGGCCGTCTCGGTGACCGAAGCCGTGCCCGAGATGATCGACCGCACCATTTTGGTGAACGGTGTTGCCAAGTCTTACGCGATGACCGGTTGGCGTTTGGGTTGGATGGTCGGGCCTTTGGACGCAATGAAGGCTGCCGGTAATTTGCAGTCGCACCTGTCGTCCAACGTTTCGAACATTTCGCAGCGCGCAGCCATTGAAGCACTGACCGGGCCGCAAGACGAAGTTGTCGCCATGCGCGAGTCGTTCGACCGCCGCCGCAAGCTTGCGGTTGCCGAGCTCAACAAGATTCCCGGCTGGGTTGCCCCGATGCCAGAGGGCGCTTTCTACGTTTACTCCGACGTGTCCGGTCTGCTCGGGCGCGAGTGGGGTGGCAAGTTGATCAACACCTCGCTAGAACTTTGCGACTACATTCTCGACACCGCCGAGGTTGCTCTAGTGCCTGGTGAAGCGTTCGGGCCTTCGGGTTACGTGCGCATGAGCTACGCGCTGGGTGATGGCCCGCTACTCGAAGGCATTGCGCGCCTGCAAAAGCTTTTCGCTTAGCAACTAGATTTCGCGCGACTGCTTTAGCAGTTCTTCGAACGAGCCGGGTGGGTAACCGCCATCTAGCATTTTCTTGAATAGCGCGTAGGCATCAGTTTTGGAGCCGTACGCTCGCAACGATTCTTCGTCGTTCACCCAGACATAGACGATGATCTTCTGCGCGCTGTCGTAGCGATAAAAGAGCCTGAACTGCTGCAAGATCTTCACGCGAAACCAAGCAGTGTGTTCTCGTCCAATCGTGTGCCCAAGTCGATGTTCAATCCGACCGGGATCGGCAGGAACAGACTCGTACATGGCTCGCTTAATGCTTTTTAGAACTTTCTTGTGGCGATTGTTTTTGTTGGTCGTTTGCTGAGCCACATGCATCCATGCAACCGAGCCAGCGAGTTTCACCAACTGTGTTTCTAGAGCTTCGTGAATGAATATGCGCCAATTATTTTCCGATTGCATTATGGCTTGATGTCTGGGTAAAGCCAGTCGTCATTCTCGCCAGGTTCAAAAGCCAGTTTTTCGTCTTGGCCGACTTCTACGTCTTCGGTTAGTTTGTCAATTCCCAACCAGAAGGAGTCACTGACCTCGCGAAGATTCTGCGGGTTCTGCTGGATGTCCTTCGCCAACAGCTCTAGAAATGCCCTGAGAGTTGGGTCTAGGTGTTCCTCAGGCTCGCTGGCCTTCTTGATGCGCACCGCACCGGTTTCGTCGAGCAGAAACTCGAGTTTGTCGCGTTTGCCAAGCCCCAGCGCTTTACGCACAACCTCAGGAATCGTGGTCTGGTAGCGATCGGTCAGGGTAGATTCTGCACTTACGAGTGGCTGTTTGTCTTCCATGCTCAAATAGTAATGCAATTGCATTACTAACTCAAGGGCTGTTAGAAACCGATCAGATTTGGCTCTGGAACCAGGTTGATTCCGTAGCGATTTGAGACCTGGGTCTGAATAAACCTTGCTAGTTCGACTACGTCTTTAGCGCTAGCTCCCCCGCGATTGCTGATCGCGAGGCAGTGTTTGCTTGAGGTTGCGGCCTTCGAGCCACCTAGTTTGAAGCCCTTGCCGATGCCCGAGTTTTCGATCAGCCAGGCTGCGCTGATCTTGACTCGACCGTCTGGCTGTTCCCAGCGAGGGGCGCCGATCGGCAGGCCACTGGCGAATCCGAAGCTCACGATTGGGTTGGTGAAGAACGAACCGCAGGAGTGGGTGTCCGGGTCTAACTCGTTTAGCACCATGCCCTTTTGAGTCCGGGTTTCGAGCACGGCATGGCGAATCTCGGCAGGGTTGTTTAGTTCTTTGCCAACGGCCTCGGTGACTCGCTCAAGACTGCTCGGCGTATCGCTCAGTTCAAACTCGACCCAGGTGACAACGCCTGCCTTGCCGCGCTTGATGATGCTGTCGCGGTAGCCGAAGTGGAGGTCTTTGTTTTCGAGAATCTGGAGTTCGCGGGTTTCGTAATCGAGAAACTCGATACGGGTGATTGTGTCGGCGACCTCTTGGCCGTAGGCACCGATGTTTTGAATCGGCGATGCTCCCACGCAGCCGGGGATTCCGCTGAGTGCTTCGACGCCACTGAGCCGTTGTTCGACCGTGAACGCCACGAATGCGTCCCAGTCTTCGCCGGCTTGAACCTTGAGGATGTTGCCGTTTCGCTCGATGCCGGTGTTTTCGGTTTTGACGACTTTGAGTCCGCTCAGGTCGTCGGCTGCGACGATGTTGCTGCCGCCACCGAGCACGAGCCAGTCGTCACCGCTCTGCCAAACGCCGAGCGCGAATTCGATCAGCTGGTCGCGAGAACGCGCCACGAGAATTTCGGCGGGGGTTCCGCCGACTCGCATCGTGGTTAGCTCGCTGAGTTTGGTCATTGCTACAGGCGCACTCGAACCTGGGCTTTGCCGAGCACGGCGATTTCGCCGAACATGGTGGTGAGATCGACTCGAACCTCGTTGTTTTCGGCGTCGATCTCGGCGATTTTGCCGGTGACAACTAGGACTGCGCCCTCAGCGGCGTCGACGTCGACCATCTTTGTGAAGCGGGTCGAGTAGTCAGAAACTTTGCCAGGGTCGCCGACCCAGTCGACTGCCACCTGTACAGAGAGGCCCATGGTGAGCATTCCGTGAGCAATGACGCCCGGTAGGCCGACCGACTTGGCGAAGTCGTCGCGGTAGTGAATCGGGTTGAAGTCGCCCGAGGCGCCGGCGTAGCGAACGAGTGAGTCGCGGGTGAGCAGGAATTCTTTGGTTCCGATGACCTGGCCGACCTCGAGTCCGGCGATGTTGATGTGGGTCATTCTTCTCCCCTAACGATCAGCGTTGAGATCGCGGTGCAAACAAGTTGTTTGGCCGAATCGAAGATTTCGGTGTTGAAAGTGATCATCGACAGGTTGGCCACGTTTTTGACGCTGGCAACCGAAAGCACGCTGGTGAGCTCGTCGCCGGCAACAATCGGACGCACGTGAACGAATCGCTGGTCGCCGTGAACGACTCTCGAGAAGTCAATGTCGGCTTCTGGGTCGGCCAGGACGGTTTTGAGGCTGCGCTCCTGAATAACCACGGCGAAGGTGGGCGGAGCGATGATGTCTTCGTAACCGGCGGCTTGCGCGGGCAGAACATCGAAATTCAACGGGTTTTCTGACATGACCGCGCGGGCGAATTCGCGGATCTTCTCGCGACCGACCAAGTAAGGCTCGGTTGCGGCGTATTTCTTGCCCTCAACGTTTGGATTAACCATGCTTCAAGCGTAAACGAAGGGGTTATCAACAGATATCTTTTGGTTGGCGTCGGCTTTGCCTGAGGTCTCTAGCCTTGCCCAATGCGTAAACCTTCAAAACTCGTTATTTCTCTTCTCTCAGCCGGTCTATTACTTGGGCTTGCCGGTTCACCCGCCTCGGCCGCAAGGCATCACGTTCGAGCGCACGATGTTCAAACCTGCGCCAAGCTTGCTCGCGGGCATGTCAGTTGCCTGGCGATAAGGCGAGAACTTTCGGTCGACGGAGTAGCGGCTCATGCCACTTCACCCACGATGTTGCTCGAGCCTTCGGGGCGCGCGGCCTTTGGGTTAGAGGCGTTACGCAAGGCCTACGGAGTCCGAGTGAAGGGCGCCAAGGGTTTCACGGTTGTGGTCGTGGGCGCATTCCACGCGGCTAGCGCTTTCGCCGACCTCAATTACTACCGAAGCACCTGGGGTTTGGCTCCCCTTGTCGACTGCACTGTTTCTAGCCAAACCGGCGTGCAATGTTTCAAGCAGGTGCACCAAGACGGCTCGCCCTCGATTGGCAAGACTGACGATGCCGGTTGGGCCCAAGAAACTGTTCTCGATGTTGAAATGGTGACCGCCATGTGCACGAGTTGTTCGATTACCGTTGTCGAGGCCGATTCGTCCTCATTCAGCGACTTCAACAAGGCGGTTGAGCAGTCAATTGCTCAACCGGGAACCCTCGCCATAAGTAACTCCTACGGCGGCACTGAGGTGAGCGAGCGTTCCTACCAGGCCTACGAGCATGCCTTCCAACACGGAATTACCGTGGTGGCATCCTCCGGTGACGCAGGCTTTGGGGTTTCATCGCCAGCGTCCTTCAGGCACGTGATCGCGGTGGGAGGCACGAGCCTTTTCACCAAAGATTCTGGCAACTACGCGAGCGAATCCGCCTGGAAGGGTTCGGGGAGTGGCTGCGCTCGAGGGTTGGCTCCAGAGTGGCAAGATGGCGCCAAGACACACTGCGCGGGCAAGGCAATTGCCGATCTGGCGGCGGTTGCTGACCCGGCAACTGGGGTCGCCGTTTTTTACGATGGCGATTGGCTGGTGTTCGGAGGCACGAGTGCTTCGGCACCTATAGTCGCGGGTCTATTTGCCGCAAAACACAAAACTTCCGGAGTCGCCGGTGGCAATGCCTCCGCTGGGTCGAGAATTTGGAGTTCCACAAAGTCGTTACACGACATCACAAGTGGCTCAAACGGTGGATGCGAGCTGTTCTGCTCGGCTGGATTGGGGTGGGATGGCCCGACAGGGCTCGGAACCCCGAAGGGTACCGGTGGATTTTAGTCGTCGAAAATGCTGTAGCTAGGGCGGGACTCGAACCCGCGACCCCACGATTATGAGTCGTGTGCTCTAACCACCTGAGCTACCCAGCCGCAGAGCCCCGAGACAGGATTGAACTGTCGACCCCTTCCTTACCATGGAAGTGCTCTACCACTGAGCTATCGGGGCGTTACAAATGCCTAAAACAGGCACCACAAGAGGTTAGCACCTCTACTTGGTTGCCCGCAAACGCCAGATGTTAACGCTCAGTTTGTGACCGGGCAGGTGAAGTTTTGAGTCGCCAACCTTGATTTGGCCACCGCCGAAAATGTTTTCGGCCTTCGCCAAACCTGGCACTGCGTCCTTCGGAAGCTTAATGTGTTTGTCTTCACCGCGAGTGACCGAGACCACGATGGTCTGCTTGCTGTCTTCACGAACATAGACAACCGCCTCGGCGCTGGCGTAGATGAAACGCATCGAGCCGTCGTTGAGGGCAGAGTTCTCTTTGCGCAACTTGGCTAGGTCGGCGTATGCCTTGATCAGCGTCTTGTCGGTTGGCAACTCGCCATTCCAAGGCAGCGGCGAACGTGAGTGTTCGCCATTGAAGCCATCGAGACCAAACTCGTCGCCTGCCCAGATCACCGGGATGCCAGGGAACGTGAACTGCATTGCCGCGGCAACCTTTTGCGCTCCGTCAAGCGCGTAGGTCTTGAAGCGCGGGATGTCGTGGGTGTCGAGCGGGTTCATGTTGCATAGGCGCACGTGCCACGGGAAAGCGGCGATGAACTGCTGGTAAGACGCAACGAGTTCGCGGCCATCGCCGGTCTGGCGGCCGTCAACCCAGGTAAAGCCAGGCAGCAACGAGTTCGGCTGTTGCTTGGCGCGCACCTTCTCTTTGGCCTCGCTGTAGAACCAGCGCCAAACCGGCTTGGTGAAGTTCGAGTAGGTCATCGCACCCTGCCAGCCGTCGCCCTGAACCTCATAGGCTGCGTCACCGGTGTATTCACCGAGCATGATGGTGTCTGGGTTGATGTCGACCATGGTCTTGCGAATGGTCTGAGCGACGTCGAGATACATGTCTTCGTCACGAATGCGGCCGGTCATGTTGGCTACGTCGATGCGCCAGCCGTCCATGCCAAAAGGAGCCTTGAGCCACTTGGCAACAACCGAGGTGCGGCCCTTGATGAAGCGTTTGCGCAGCTCTTCGGACTTCCAGTTGAACTTTGGCAGGCTCGGAACGCCGAACCAGGCGTCGTACTTGGTGTTCTTCTCGGTGAAGTAGTAGAAGTCGCTCTCGGGCGCTCCAGGCTTCTTGTAGGCGGCCTTGAACCACTCGTGCTGGTCGCCAGAGTGGTTTGAGGTGAGGTCGCCGATAACCTTCATGCCACGCTTGTGCGCCTGCTTGATCAGTTCTTCGAAGGCCTTGTTACCGCCAAGTAGTGGGTCAATTTGGTGAAACGACGATGCGTCGTAACGGTGATTCGAGGTGCCCGGGAACATCGGGGTTAGGTAAACGAGGTTTACGCCAATGCTCTTCAGGTGATCGAGGTGCTCGATGACTCCCCAAAGATCGCCGCCGTAAAACTGCTGAGAACGGCCTTCGCCCTCGATGATTACAGGGTCTGCCCACTTCTGCGGAATCGCCCAGCTCGGGGTCTTGTGCTTGTCGGCGGCGTTCGATCTTGCGAAGCGGTCTGGGAAGATCTGGTACATGATCGAGTTCTTGCCCCAGCTCGGAGCGCTCGAAAAGGTGTTGATTCTGAAATCACGAATATCAGCTGGAATCTGCGCGTGCAAGCCATCGGTGTTGTACCACCAGAACTTGCCATTTTCGAGCTCAATCAAGAAGCGGTAGTTCATCTTGGGGTTGTGCATGGTGATGGTGTTTTCAAACCAAGACCAGCCGGAATCCTTGCGAATGACCTTTGCCGGCGAGCTCGGAAACGCCTCGCCGCTTTCTGAATAACGAACGCGAACCGTCTTTACGGCTCCGATCGCCTCGTGAATACGAATGCGAATCTTGACTTTGTCGCCCAACCCCGGCGACTGGTTCGGCACGTAAAGCGCCGAACCGTCGTGGTGTGGTTGAAGAGCTAGCGGGAGTTCCAGCACCTTAGGCATTAGCCCTTGACCGCTCCACCCATGAGACCGCTGACAATGTATCGCTGTAGGTACATGAACAGTGCGACCACTGGGGCTGCAACTAGAACGGCACCGGCACAGAAAGTCGTCCAGTCCTTGGTGTAGGGGTCGCTGATGAACTGCTGAAGACCAACCGCGAAGGTCAGGTTTTCGGTGTGAGACATCAAGATCGAAGGCAACACGTAGTCCGAGATAATTCCGATGAAGCTAAGCAGCATCTGAACGGCAAGGATTGGAGAAACTAGGCGAAGGATGATTGTAAAGAAGATGCGAGCGTGGCTTGCGCCGTCTAGCGCGGCAGCCTCGTCGATTTCTTTTGGCACCGTGTTGAAGAATCCGTACATCAGATAGGTTCCACCGCCCAGAGAGCCACCGAGGTAGACCATGATCAGGCCGAGCAGGCTGTCGAGGCCAAGAGGTGGGAACACGCGTCCGATGTTTTCGAGGATTCCGTAGATGGCCACAAGTCCCAGAAGAGACGGGTACATCTGAATCAGTATCAGAGTCATCAGACCACCGCGGCGGCCGCGGAACCGCAAACGTGAGAAAGCGTAAGCCGCCAGAGAACAGATGAAGACTGAGAGCAGTGAAGTGGTTAGTCCAACAACTACCGAGTTGGCAAACCAGCGAGCGAACGGGCGGTCTGGGTCGTTGAACAAGTTGAAGTAGGCATCGAATGAGAAGCCGTTGGCAAACAAGTTGTTTGAAGATTCAACACGGAGACCTGGGGTGACCGATACCGAAAGGATGTAGAGAATCGGGAAGATGGCGTAGACCACAAGACCGAGGCCAATTAGGTGTTTCCAGCCAGTGGTCACGACCCATTTCGGGAACGAGCGGCGCTTCTTTTTGATCACGCGAGGTGCAAGAGTGGGTGCGTTTGTTGTGGTCATTAGTTGATGTCCTCCAAGAACTTGGTGCGGCGGAAGCTGACTAGCGATATCGACCCGACGACCAAGAAGATCAGGATCGAGAAGGCGCTGGCGAGACCGTAGTTTCGACCGGTACCGGTCGAGAATGCGATCTTGTAAACGAAGGTGATCAGGATGTCTGTTTCACCGGCATCGTAGCCCGTCGCCGTATTTGTCGGACCACCGCCCGTGAGCAGATAGATGATCGAGAAGTTATTGAAGTTGAACGCGAACGAGGATATCAGCAGAGGTGCGAGCGAAACCAAGAGCAGTGGCATCTTGATGAGTCGCAGAATCTGGCTCGGTGTTGCGCCATCAATAGTTGCCGACTCGGTTAGCTCTGAAGGAATTGCCTGCAGAGCACCGGTAGTGATCAGGAACATGTATGGGAAGCCCAGCCAGAGGTTCACGAGCAGAACGGCGATCTTGGCGACGGTTCCGTCAAGCAGCCAAGGGGTATTGTGCAGGGAGGCATCGGGGCTGAGAGTACCGTTTGGCTGCCCCAAAATCACGGTGTTGATAAAGCCGTATCTCTGGTTGAACAAACCCTTCCAGACGTATGCCGACAAAAAGCCCGGGAACGCGTAAGGCAGGATCATGATCGATCGGTAGACCTTCTTGCCTCGAAGACGGGCGTCGTCGAAGAGAAGCGCGATGGCCAAGCCAACGATAAAGGTGGTTAGTACCGAAAGAACCGCGAAGATGATCGTCCAAGAGATGATCTTCAGCAGGGGCTCGCGGAGCTTCTGGTCACCGAAGATGACATTGAAGTTCTGAGTGCCAACGAAAACCTCCCAGCCGGTTTCGCTTGCTCTCTCACCTTCAATTTTTCCGTCTTGACGGTAATAACCGTCCTTCGAAGGCTTGAAAACGAGGGTAGGGTCGGCGATCTTGGTCAAGCTTGGCTTCGAGTAGTCGCCGCCAGGGTTAGCAAATCGGTAGATCTGAGTCGACTCAACTGCGGTGTCGAGCCCGCCGGCCAAGTTGATGAATCCGCTGTGGGTCTTGTCTTCCCAGAATTTGAGGGCGTATAGGTGGTTGGTTTGAGCCTTTGAGAGCGTATTCACAT
>CAIJJH010000024.1 GCA_903820955.1 uncultured Micrococcales bacterium | reverse complement strand
GTGCGCCTGGGCCGAATAACAACCAAAAAAGTAGGAGCCCCGAACATGTCCAAGTTGCCAACCAGCTTCAACTCTCCGCTCAGCGAAACTGACCCTGAGATAGCCGCCGTCCTAGACGCCGAACTCGACCGCCAACGCCACACCCTCGAGATGATCGCCAGCGAAAACTTTGTTAGTCGCGGCGTTCTCGAGGCTCAGGGCTCGGTTCTCACCAACAAGTACGCCGAGGGTTACCCTGG
Source organism: uncultured Micrococcales bacterium (assembly GCA_903820955.1). GTDB lineage: Bacteria > Actinomycetota > Actinomycetes > Actinomycetales > Microbacteriaceae > Rhodoluna. Next base: position 4,671 of record CAIJJH010000024.1, on the reverse strand, counting down.
CAAGCGTTACTACGGCGGATGCGAAGCCGTTGACGTAGCCGAAAACCTCGCCCGTGACCGTGCCAAGGCGCTTTTCGGAGCCGAACATGCAAACGTTCAGCCGCACTCGGGCGCCAGCGCAAACGCTGCCGTGCTGATGGCACTTTGCAACCCCGGTGATCGAATTCTCGGCCTCGAGCTTGCTCACGGTGGCCACCTAACCCATGGAATGCGCCTGAACTTCTCGGGCAAGATGTACGAGGCGCACGCCTACGGCCTAAACCCAGAAACCTTCCTGATTGACATGGATATCGTGCGCGAGCGCGCTCACGAGGTCAAGCCGCAGGTGCTAATCGCCGGTTGGTCGGCTTACAGCCGCCACCTCGACTTCGCCGAGTTCCGCAAAATCGCCGACGAGGTTGGCGCTAAGCTCTGGGTCGACATGGCCCACTTCGCTGGTCTCGTAGCCGCTGGACTTCACCCGAACCCAGTACCTTTCGCCGACGTCGTCTCGACCACGGTTCACAAGACCCTGGCCGGCCCTCGCTCAGGGCTAATTCTCTGCAAAGAGGAATATGCCAAGAAGATTGACTCGGCAGTGTTCCCAGGTCAGCAGGGCGGCCCGCTCATGCACGTTGTTGCCGCCAAAGCGGTTGCCTTCAAGGCAGCCATGGGCCCGGAGTTCAAAGACCGCCAGCAGCGCACCCTCGATGGAGCTCGCCTAATCGCCGAACGCCTCACCCAGCCAGATGTTGCCGGCAACGGCGTGCAGGTTCTCACCGGCGGCACCGAGGTTCACCTAGTCCTCGTCGACCTCCGAAACGCACCGATCAACGGCCAAGAGACCGAAGACCTCCTGCACGAGGTTGGCATCACAGTCAACCGCAACTCGGTGCCGAACGACCCAAGACCACCAATGGTCACCTCGGGCGTTCGCATCGGAACCCCGGCCCTTGCAACTCGCGGCTTTGCCACCGAGGAGTTCACCGAGGTAGCCGACATCATCGCTCACGTGCTGATGCCAAACCCAGACATAGCAGCCCTCCAGGCCCGTGTGCGCAAGCTCACCGAAGCCTTCCCGCTCTACTCAGGCCTCGAGAACTGGTAATGACCGCTATCAAGATCGATGGCTTGGCGGTCGCCAAGACCATCAAGGCAGAACTAGCCGATCGAGTGGTTGCCCTGAAGCAAAGGGGAATCACCCCAGGTCTTGGCACGCTACTCGTCGGTGAGGACCCTGGCAGCCACACCTACGTTGCCGGCAAACACCGCGACTGCGCCGAGGTCGGCGTTCACAGCATCCGCATCGACCTACCGAACACCGCAACCGCAGCCGACGTCCGTGCCGCCATCAAAGACCTAAACAGTGCCAAAGATGTCACCGGCTACATCGTTCAACTACCGCTCCCGTTCGGCCTCGACGCCAACGAGATGCTTGAGCTAATGGACCCAGAAAAGGACGCCGACGGCCTTCACCCAATCAACCTCGGCAAGCTGGTTCTAGGCGTCAACCAAAACCTCAACTCACCTCTTCCTTGCACCCCGGCTGGCATCGTCGAGCTGCTCAACCGCTACGACATCAAGACCGAGGGTGCCGAAGTCGCAATCATCGGCCGCGGCATCACCGTCGGACGCCCGCTTGGCCTACTGATGACCAGCAAGGGAATCGACGCAACCGTCACCATGATTCACTCGGCAACCCGCGACCCAGAGCACATCATCAAGCGCGCCGACATCGTCATCGCAGCCGTTGGTGTCGCCCACTTCGTTCAACCCGAGTGGATCAAGCCAGGAGCCGCAGTTCTAGACGTCGGCGTAACCAGAGTCGAAAGCGCAGAAGGCTCAAAGCTTCTCGGCGATGTTCACCCAGACGTTGCCTCGGTCGCCGGCTACCTAAGCCCGAACCCCGGCGGCGTTGGCCCGATGACCCGCGCGATGCTCGTGAAGAACGTCGTCGACAGCGCTAGTCGTTTTTGACTCTAGGGGACCTAGCTTTTTTGTTTCTCCAGGTTGCAAAGCGTACCCCCAGAAGAATCTGTGCGAGCTTATAGTGGAACTATAGAATTCTGGATACATAGGGGAAAAATGACGACGAACGAACAGTTGGCGGAGCTACTTAGGGACTTAGTCCAAGCGGAAACTAGAACAACGCACGCGGTACGCGCCATAGCGAAGTTCATTTTGATTCAGGCGACGTATGCTCTTGTGGCAGCTCTTGTGTATCTGTTTTCACCGTCCGGCTCATCAACAATTTCCGTTGGAGTAATTTTCGCAATTGTCATCGCAGGAATTGGTTTTATTCACGCAACCATAAGCGCAAATGGTGAGCTTTCAGAGTCAAAGCCACTAGAAGTTGGAAGGCCTCTCGCCAAGGTCAACTACGAAGAATCAAATCGTTTTTGGCTCGAAAATGAGCTGAACGTAATCCAATACCAAGCCTGGCAAGCTAAAGGAAAACCGAGTTTGCAAAACTGGCTTTCTGCCGGCAAGCCGGATTTCGTGACTTGGCTAGAAAGCCAGTAATTCTTTCTAAAAACGGGAGCGAATAGCCCAAAGGTCTGGAAAGACCGGGTGAAAGAGCGTGGACGCGAGATAGCCGACACCGCTTGAGCCGCCGGTGCCAAACTTGTGACCGATTGTGCGTTCGACCATCTTTACGTGGCGGTAGCGCCACTCCTGAAGGCCTTCGTCTAGGTCAACGAGTCGTTCGCAAACCGCTGCGGCGTCTGGGTCTTCGTGGTGAACCTTGAGCAGAACTTCTTGTAGCTCTTCGTTCGCTTCGTAAGGCTTGGTGACGTCACGCTCAAGCAGGTTCTCGGGCACTTTGTGGCCGCGTCCGGCAAGGTAAACCATCAGGCTGTCCCAGACCGCGGGTCTTGCCATGGCGGCTTCGACGCGCTTTCGGGCGGGGGAGCCTTCGATCAGGTGTTCTGCCATGCCCATTCCCGAGGTCTTGGAGGCGTCGGCGCCGGCGTGGTCGCGACGTCCGAGGACTGCCTCGAACTCTCTGAACTGGGCGCTCTGGAATCCGCTGCTCGATGAGAGGCGGCCTCTGAAAGAGTTGAACTGCAGGGGAGTCATGGTTTCGAGAATGTCGATTTGGGCGACGCAGGTTTTCATGATGGTTCGCGTGCGGCCGAGGAGGGCCAGGCTGCGGTGGGTGTCTCCGGCTTCGAGAGCCTTCTGCAGGGCGGCAACTTCGTGAAGCATCTGCTTGAACCAGAGTTCATAGGTTTGGTGAATGATGATGAACAGCATCTCGTCGTGCTCGCCGTCGCTCAGCGGTTGCTGAAGTTCGAGAAGTTCGTCCACCTTCAAATAGGAAATGTAGGTGACTGCTTTTTCACTCATGTGACACGGCTTCCGTTGTCTTCGATTTTTTTGTAATCCTCGCGCTCGACCGATTCCTTTATTCTCAGGAATCCGTCGTAGACCTCGGTGTAGCTGGTTGGTAGCGGTGCGATTGCTAGACGAATGCCGTTCGGTACTCGGTAGTCGGGCACAACGTTGGCGAATTTTCTTAGCGCGGCCGAGATTCGCTTGGCCTCGGGGTGAGAGATGGTGATGTGGCCACCTCGTTTGCTCGCTGCCCGCGGTGTCATTAGGCCAAAGCCGAGCGGTGCGAGCCAGGCATCGTAAAGCTCGAGCATTAGGTCGGTGCCTTTGGCTGCTTTTTCGGCAATCGCCTTGATGCCTGCTTCTTCGATCATCTCGTAGCTGACTTGCACGGCTCTAAGGCCGATGATGCTCGGGCTTGCGATCTGGAATCGGCGAATTGTGTCGGTCGGTTCGAAGAACGGGCCCATTTCGAACTGGGCGTCTTGAGCGAACCAGCCCTGAATCGGCACTCGTAACTCGCTTTGGAGTTCTTTGCGCACGTAGAGCCAGGCTGGGGAGCCCGGGCCGGCATTGCCGTATTTATAGGTGCAACCGACTGCGAGGTCGACGCCGTTGGCATCGAAGTCGAGTTCGATCGCGCCGGCTGCGTGGCTGGCGTCCCAAACCACAAGAATTCCGTAGCGACGGCAGAGTTCGGTGATTGCCTTGATGTCTGGGCGAGCGCCCGAGCGGTAGTGAATCGCCTGCAGGGTGACCATGGCGACGTCTTCGTTCAGGAACGGCTCGAGGGCCTCGGGGGTGATCAATTCGTTCTCAGCGGCTATCTGGTGCGAGTTTGGGCCACCCGAGCCGTCGTTGTCCAGCGTGATTAGGTTTAGGCCTCTAGCCTCGGCGATGCCGGCGAGCACGTAGCGATCGGTCGGGAAGTTGCTCGAGTCGATGATTACGGTGTTGCGGCCTGGTCTGGCGCTGATTGCAGCGTTGCAGAGCTGGTAAAAGTTCACGCTCGTGGTGTCTTGCACGACGACTTGGCCTGGGCCAGCGCCTAAGACGGCTCGCCCGAGCAGGTCACCGGTGGGTGAGGCTTCGTCGATCCAGTGGCTCCAGCCGTCAACGAGTTCGCGACCCCACTCTTCGGTGAGAAAGCGGTTGATTCGCTTCACGGTTTCGAGGGGCATTCGGCCGAGTGAGTTGCCGTCGAGATAGCAGAGGTCGGGGTCGTTGATCTGAAATAGCGACTTGTATTTGGCCAGCGGGTCTGCGGCATCGAGGGCCAGTGCATCCTCGCGAGTTGGCGTGCTCAAGCTAAGCCTTTCGTCATTGAATCGCTTCAACACTACTCCTCGCGGGTAT
>CAIJJH010000023.1 GCA_903820955.1 uncultured Micrococcales bacterium | reverse complement strand
CGGTGGCCCCGCAATGGTTCGCGCCTCGGCGAAGAACCACGCCAACGTTGCAATCGTGGTTGACCCGAGTCGCTATGACGAGGTAATCGCGGCCGTCGCCGATGGTGGCACCACACTCGCTCAGAGGCGCGTCCTAGCCGCCGCGGCTTTCTCGCACACCGCCAACTACGACCGTGCGGTCGCCGAATGGTTTGCCAACGACCTCGAGGCCGAGTGGCGTCGCGAGGCCGGCCAGGACGAAAACAACCAGACCAAAAACCCAGGCTTCCCCGCCCACCTAGTTATCGAAGGGGAGCTTGCCAACGTGCTTCGCTACGGCGAAAACGCGCACCAAGCGGCAGCGCTCTACCGCAGCAGCGGCGAAAACCCGGTTGCCGGCATCGCTCAGGCGCGCCTGCTCAACGGTAAAGAGATGTCTTATAACAACTACGTGGACGCCGATGCAGCGCTTCGTGCCGCATTCGACCACAGTGAACCATCGGTGGCGATCGTCAAGCACGCCAACCCTTGCGGTATCGCTATCGGCGATGAAGATGCCGAAGACCGGATTGCTTCGGCTCACGCCAAGGCTCACCTCTGCGACCCGGTTTCGGCCTTCGGCGGCGTGGTTGCCTCGAACCGCCCGGTTACCCGAGCGATGGCCGAGCAGGTAAACAGCGTTTTCACCGAGGTGATCGTCGCCCCTTCTTACGAAGTTGCCGCGCTGCAAATCTTGACCCAGAAGAAAAACCTGCGAATTCTCGAACTCCCTGCCAACTTCTCGCGTGAGTCGCTCGAGGTTCGCCAAATCTCGGGCGGTCTGCTGCTTCAAGAACCAGACAAGTTCGACTACCTCGCGGTTGCCAACTGGACGCTGGTTTCGGGCAACAAGGCCGACGCAGCAACCTACGCAGACCTAATGTTCGCCTGGCGTGCCTGCCGAGCGGTCAAGTCGAACGGAATCCTGCTCGCCAAAGATGGCGCCAGCGTCGGCATCGGTATGGGTCAGGTAAACCGCATCGACTCCTGCCGCCTCGCAGTCGACCGCGCCAGTTCGCGCGCCAAGGGTTCGGTTGCCGCTTCGGACGCATTCTTCCCGTTCAAAGACGGAGTCGAGATTCTGATCGAGGCCGGCGTTCGTGCCATCGTTCAGCCAGGTGGCTCAATGCGCGACCAAGAGGTCATCGATGTGGCTAAGGAAGCCGGCATCACCATGTACCTCACCAACGAGCGTCACTTCTACCACTAAACAAAACGGGTTTAGGCTAGTACTGAACCCAAATCCCAAAAGGAGCACCATGGCACGTCACGGCAAAGTTTCGGTTATCGGATCAGGCTTTTACGGCACCACCACCGCCCAGCGTCTAGCTGAGTACGACATCTTCGAGACAGTCGTGCTGACCGATATTCTCGACGGCAAGCCTCAGGGTGTCGCTCTAGATATCAATCAGAGCCGCCCGGTCGAAGGCTTCGAGACCGAGGTCGTTGGCGCAACCACTCTTCCGGACGGCTCCGGTTACGAGGCCATCGCCGACAGCGACATCGTGATCATCACCGCGGGTCTTCCGCGCAAGCCCGGCATGAGCCGCATGGACCTGCTCGAGGTCAACGCCGGCATCGTCGGTGGGGTCGCCAAGAACATCGCCAAATACGCTCCGAACGCCGTGATTCTCGTGGTTTCTAACCCGCTAGACGAGATGACCGCTTTGGCTCAGAAGGCTTCTGGGTTCCCTAAGGAACGAGTCATCGGCCAGGCCGGCGTTCTCGACACCGCACGCTTCACCAACTTTGTAGCCGAGGCAACCGGTGCCGCCGTCAAGGACGTAAAGACCCTGACCTTGGGTTCGCATGGCGAAACCATGGTTCCGGTACCTAGCGTTTCGACTGTCAACGGCAAGAAGATCGTCGATGTTCTAGGGAAAGAAAAGGTCGCCGAACTTGTCGACCGCACCCGTAACGGTGGCGCAGAGATCGTCGCGCTTCTAAAGACCGGTTCTGCCTACTACGCACCAAGCGCAGCGGTTGCTCGCATGGCCAAGGCAGTGCACGAGGATTCCGGCGCCGTGTTCCCGGTTTGCGCCTGGGTCGATGGCGAATTCGGCATCTCGGGTGTTTACCTTGGCGTCGAGGCTCAGCTTGGTAAGGGCGGAATCAGGAAGATTGTCGAGACCCCTCTAGACGCCGAAGAACTAGCCGCGCTCAAGGTCGCCGCAGAGGCCGTTCGCGCCAAGCAGGCAGACGTCGAAAACCTCTGATTGTCCTGAAGTTTTGCTATAGTTTTTCTACAACACCGTTGACTTAGTCTCCGGCCTAGAACCCGATCGAAAGGTCGGGTTCTTGCTTTAAACCCAGGTGCTTGGTCTGAGAATTACCCCGCCTTTCCTGGTGACGTAGTGGTTAGGAAATTGGTGATTCAGGAGTTCATTTGCGTGAATGTGTTCGATCGTTGATGCGGCGGCTCGCAGATCGTCAACTCTTTGCCTTTGATTTGGAATCATCACGTGGGTCACCGCCCCAAAATTCTTGACCATCTTTATCGGTGTCACTAGGTCCGAATCACCAGTGATAATCAGTGCGTTTTCCAATTTTTCAAGAAAAACGTCCCTAAGCAAGTAGCTGGCAAGGTTTACATCAGATCCCTTTTCCTCAAATTGAGCAACCCTAGTCTTGGGGCGATCTGGGAGTGCATTTCTACACGAATTTCGGAACGCCAACTCAGTAGCGCCTAGGTGGGCAGGTAGTCCCGGTTCGAGCAGCGCTCTTGCGTTTGAAGCCTCAACCCGAAGCCAGTCTGAGTCTCTACGAAACTTCCCGTAAATCACTAGAACGCCTTGATCCTTCAGAGCCCTGAGGTAGGCGTGTTGCCTGCGTGGAGAGTCGTCACCTCGAAATCGCTCTTTGACATTTGCGGTGAAATAGTAAACATCCCTAAGGGTCAGATTCGGGAATCGGGATTCACAAAGTGAGCGGATATCGAGCCATTTCGT
>CAIJJH010000022.1 GCA_903820955.1 uncultured Micrococcales bacterium | reverse complement strand
CGCAAATTGGCCGGCCCAAAAGAGGCTAGGTTCAGTGATCAGGACTGGAGTCCGGGACCCTACGGGCTACCGGTCTTCGAAGCAGCCAGCTCGGTTTTGATCGGAAAAATTCGCGACATCCACGACGTCGAGTCAAACGCCGTGGTCATTGTCGACGTCCTCGAAGCGCTACTCGGTGTCGAGAAGGGTGGACTGCTCTACCACCAGCGCAATTTCGTCGGTGTCGGTGAGGTCCTCGACTAGCGAATCGATAATCGCCTGCTCTGTCATGATGCAGTTCATGCCAAGCAGATGTTTGATCTCGGAAAACAGTTCGTTTGAGACCTTCACTCTGGTCGGCAACGCGTATGGCTTGGGCTTGGCACTGCCGGTCAGATAGATGACCACTTCGCTGGCGCCAGGGTGGGCGGCGAGAATGCCGTTCAAAGCCTGCACCACTCCCCTAGTCGCTTCTTGTTCATCGATGCGGAGTTTCAAGATCGGCGAATCAAATTCCGTCGTATTTTCGAGCACGGCTAGCGAATAGAGGTTAATGGTTCTGCCGTCGTCACGTTCGCTGACGCGGCCGCGCACGCTAACCACCAGGTCGTTGGCAAGGGTCGACCCAACTTCGGTGAGAGACTTTCCGCTGAGCATGAACTGGAGCTCCCCGTCGAAGTCCTCGATGGTTACCAGTGAGTAGGGCTTGCCGGAGTTTTTGCCAACTCGGTTTTGCACGCCGGTGATTAGACCGGCCAGAGTCACAGTCTCGCCATCCCTGATTTCGGCCTTCTCCTTAGTCAGGAAGGTTCCGATCGAGAAGTCAGAGTTTGAGGCAAGCTGCGATTCGCGGCCACTCAGTGGGTGATCGCTGACATAGAGCCCGAGCATTTCGCGCTCGTAATTCAGCTTGGTCTTCGAGTTCCACTCGTCCAGGTTCGGGACGACTACCTGGATCGGGTCATCGTCGAAGAGATCACCGAAGAGGTCGCCTTGACCGGTCGCCTCCTGGCGCTTGACTCCCGATTGCGAGTCGACGGCGGATTCGAAGATTTGGTGAAGCGAGCGTCTGGTGTGACCCAGCGAGTCGAAAGCCCCGGCCTTGATCAGGGCTTCGATGGTGCGCTTGGTACAGACGATGCCAGGCACCTTCTTCAGGAAGTCGCCGAATGACTTAAATTCACCCTTTTCTATGCGCGCAGCCACGATTGCCTCAACTACCGCTTCGCCAACACCCTTGATGGCGGCCATACCGAATCGAATCGCGGAGCCCTTGCCGGTAAAGATTGCGCCCGACTCGTTCACGTCGGGAGAAAGCACCTTGAGACCCATTCGGCGACACTCACTCAGGTAGACCGCGAGCTTGTCTTTCGAGTCGCCAACACTGGTCAAAAGCGCCGCCATATACTCGGCTGCGTGATTCGCCTTCATGTAAGCGGTCCAGTAAGAAATAACCCCGTAGCAGGCGCTGTGAGCCTTGTTGAAGGCATAGCCAGCAAACGGTAGCAAGGTGTCCCAAAGTGCCGTCACGGCCTCTTCGGTGAACCCGTTGGCATGCATTCCTTCGCTGAAAGAAGCACGCAGTTCGTCAAGGACCTCGGCGTCTTTTTTACCCATCGCCTTACGCAGGACGTCCGCTTGACCGAGTGTGAAGTTAGCCACCTTCTGCGCGGCAGCCATCACCTGCTCTTGATAGACGATAAGACCGTAGGTGACATCAAGGATTTCAGAAAGCGGCTCTTTGAGCGTCGCGTGAATCGGAACGTTCTCTTGCAGCTTGTTTTTACGCTTGGCGTAGTTGGTGTGTGCGTCGACACCCATCGGACCCGGGCGATACAGGGCGATAGCAGCCGAAATGTCGTCGAAGCCAGTCGGTTTCATTTGTCTCAGAAGCGACCTCATCGGCCCGCCGTCAAGCTGAAACACGCCGAGGGTGTCGCCCGAACCAAGAAGCTTGTATGTCTTCTGGTCGCCATCGAGATCAAGTTCTTCGAGAACCGGGGCCTCGCCACCGTTCAAGGTGATGTTGGCTAGCGCGTCCTCTAGCACCGTGAGGTTTCGAAGTCCCAGGAAGTCCATCTTGAGTAAGCCGAGTTTCTCGAGTGGCGGCTGATCGAACTGAGTGATTACGCCGTCTTCGCCGTCACGAGTCATCAGCGGAATTACGTCAACTAGAGGCTCTTTCGAAATGATGACGCCGGCCGCGTGCACGCTGGTGGATCGCTTCAAACCCTCAAGACCCTTTGCCAGTTCGAACACTCGCTGAGCATCGGGGTCATTTTGAATCAGTTCGCGAAGATCTGTGGCTTCTTGGTAGCGCTTATCGCTCGGGTTTTCGAGCACCGAGAGCGAAATCTCTTGACCGAGAACCGCCGGCGGAAACGCCTTGGTCAGCCGCTCGCCCAAAGAATAGGGCAAACCGAGCACTCTGGCCGCATCTTTCAAAGCGGCCTTGGCCTTGATGGTGTTGAAAGTTCCAATTTGCGCGACGTGGTCTTCGCCGTACTTGTCATAGACGTAGCGAATGACTTCTGCGCGACGACGATCGTCAAAGTCGACGTCGATGTCGGGAAGTGACGCGCGGTCGGGGTTTAGGAAGCGCTCGAAGATGAGGCCGTAGCGAACCGGGTCGAGATCGGTGATGCCAAGTGCGTAGGCCACAATCGCGCCTGCCGCCGAACCGCGACCCGGACCGACGCGGATTCCTTGCTTTCTTGCCCAAGAAATGAAGTCTGCGACTACCAAGAAGTAGCCGGGATACCCCATCTGTTTAATCATTGCTATTTCGTAATCAGCCTGCTTAGCCTGAGCCTCCGGAACCCCGTTGGGGAACCTGCGGATCATGCCAAGAGCGACTTCTTTTTCGAACCAGGACGCCTCGGTCTCACCCTCGGGAACCTCGAAGTTTGGCATCAGTTCACGCTTCGGAAAGTCGACTTCGCAGCGTTCGGCAATCGCGAGCGTGTTGTCACAAGCTTCGGGAAGGTCCTTGAACAGTTCGCGCATCTGGGCGGCTGATTTGAGGTAGTAGCCGGAGCCGTCGAACCTGAAGCGGTTTGGGTCATCCAGCGTGACGTTCGATTGCACGCAGAGCAGCGCTTCTTGGAATTCGGCGTCGTGCTCGTGCACGTAGTGGGAGTCATTTGTGGCTAAGAGAGGCATGCCGGTTTCGCTAGCCAATCGCAGTAACTCCGACTCGGTGCGGTTTTCGATGTCGATGCCGTGACGCATGATTTCGCAGTAATAATTTTCTTTGCCAAAAATCTGTTGCATTTCTCGAACGGTCTCGACGGCGTCGTCAAAGCGGCCAAAACGCAAAAGAGTGGCTATTTCACCGGATACGCAGCCTGTGGTGCCGATCAGACCGGCGCCGTATTTCTGCAAGAGCTCCCGGTCGATTCGCGGCTTATAGAACATGCCCTCCATGTAGGCGAGCGAAGACATCTTGAATAGGTTGAACATGCCCTCGGTGGTTCGGGCCAGCAGTGTCATGTGTGTGTACGCGCCACCGGCAGAGACGTCGTCGCGGCCGCGGTCGCCGAAGTAGGTGCGGGTGCGGTCGCTGCGGTGAACTCGTGGAGCTACATATGCTTCGATGCCGATGATCGGCTTGATGCCCGCTTCTTTAGCCTCGGTGTAAAACTCGTAAGCTGCGTGGACGTTGCCATGGTCGGTCATTGCGATCGCCGGCTGTCCGTCGGCTGCGGCAGCGGCCATCAGCGGTTTAATCTTTGCGGCACCGTCAAGAATCGAATACTCGGTGTGCACGTGAAGGTGCACAAAGGATTCGCTTTTCTCGCTCATGATCTTTTCGACTCTAGGTTTAGGACTTTTGGATTCCCAGAGTAACCGACCATCGGCTAGGAGATTCGAAGGCTCTCCAAAGCGGCTTCCAAATCGTCGGGGTATTTCGATTCGAACTGCACCGACTCCCCTGTAATCGGGTGCACGAAGGCTAACCGCACGGCATGCAACCACTGGCGGTCGAGCTTTAGTTTGCTAGCGATGGTGGGGTCGGCGCCATACATGGTGTCGCCGACAAGTGGGTGTCTAAAGGCCGAGAAATGCACCCGGATCTGGTGGGTTCGACCGGTTTCGAGATCTACCTCGACCAGCGAAGCCGATCTAAAGACCTCGAGGGTTTGGTAGTGGGTAATCGAATCCTTGCCGCCTTCGGCGACGTGAAACTTGAATTCCGACTTCGGGTGCCTCGCGATCGGTGCGTCGAAGGTGCCGGCCAACGGGTCTAAGCGGCCCTGGACGAGCGCGTGGTAGGTCTTACTAACCGCTCGGTCGCGAAACATCTGCTTCATTCGTGAATAGGCAAGCTCGCTCTTGGCCAGAGTCATGAGGCCGCTGGTGCCGACGTCGAGCCTTTGGACGATTCCCTGCCGTTCTGATGCCCCAGAGGTGCTCAGCTGGATACCCAGAGCCAAGAGGGCGCCGGGAACAGTTGGGCCGTCCCAGCCGACCGAAGGGTGGGAGGCTACACCGGCGGGTTTATCGATGACGATAATGTGTTCATCCTGAAATATCACGCGAAATCCTGGGACGTCGTCCGAGTTGATCAGTAGCCGGTTCTTCGGGGCTTCGAGGTCGATTTCGATCACCAGATCGGCGGTTAGACGATCGGATTTTGCTAGAGCTTTACCGCGAGAAGTAACCTTGCCAGCCTCGACTAATTCGGCGACCAGTGACCTTGAAATGCCAAGCAACTTGGCAACTCCGGCGTCCACTCGAGAGCCCGAAAGGCCCTCTGGCACTTGGATTACCTTGAGTTCGCTCATTGCCCTATTTTGTGGCCGCGCAGGACGCGCACCATGACTATGGCCATTGCCAAAACGATCGAAGAGTCGGCGAGATTGAAAATCGGAAAACCGAAAGGGAGTTGTAGAAAGTCAATCACGTTGCCGTTTGGGAAGCCCGGTTCGCGAGTGACACGATCAATCAGGTTGCCACAGACGCCCCCGAGCAGAAGCCCCGCGGTCCAAGCCCAACTTCTGCTCTTGCTGCGCGGCGCAAACCAGAGGATTGCAATGGCGGCCAGGGTAGAGAAAATGGTGAACAGCCAGGTCTGACCGTTTCCGATAGAGAAAGCAGCGGAATTGTTTCGCACCAGTTGAAATCCGAGGGCGTCGCCAATGAATGGCACCGATTTTCCGGGTTGCAAAAATTCTAGGGCGAACATTTTGCTTGTCTGATCGATCGCAATGATCGCTAGGGCTAGCCCAATTACTCGGTAGAGCGAGGAACGAACCAACGCACTAACCGATTGCGGTCTGGTTGCCCGAAGGTGTGTTCGCTTCGAGGTCACTTAGTTGTGACTCGATATAGGTCTTGAGCTTCAAGCGGTACTCGCGCTCAAAAGCGAGCAACTCTTGAATCTTGTGTTCGATGAGACCCTTTTCTTGTTCAAGACGGCTCATGTTGGCCTTGTGTTGAGCCTCGGCTTCGCGAACGATTCGGCTTGCAGTGGCGTGACCTTCGGCGATTAGGGCTTCGCGCTTCTCAAGACCTTCTTTAACGTGCTCGTCATGCAGCTTGCGGGCGAGCTGGAGAAGATTGTTGGTGTTGTTGCCGTCTAGAGCACTAGGGTCAGACATGGCCTCGGGGAACGCGCTACCTGGGTCGACGACTGCCGAAACCGCTGGAATCGAGGCAGTATTTGTGATGGCGCCGCCACCGCGCTGAAGTTCATTGATTCGGCCTTCGCTTGAGAGCAGTCGCTGGCGAAGATCGTCGTTTTCTTGGGTGAGGCGCCGCAGTTCTACGACAATTTCGTCGAGGAAATCGTCTACTTCGTCCTGGTCGTAGCCTTCGCGAAACTTTGTCGGCTGAAACCGCTTATTGACTACATCTTCGGGAGTCAAAGACATGGTTACCTCACTTCTATTTGGACGGTAACTAGGTTACCGCATGCGACATTAGAGTTGCCGAACAGCTGACGAGGCTATGCTGACGAGCAACATTAAGACTGCCCAAGAAAGATCGATTCCGACTGCACCAAATTGAATGTTGGGGATAATCTTGCGCATTGTTTTCAGTAGCGGCTCTGTGGCTCCCCAGGTGATTTTGATTATCCAGCTGACAACTGGCTTTGCTCGGAGTCGAGCGTTGTTGAAAGTTACGATGTCAACGATCAGACGAGCGAACATCAAGTAGAAGTAAAGCTGCAGAACCAACCACAGCGCAAAACCTAGCGGGCTCAAAACTACGGCTGAATTAGCAGGTCGTCGGTTTCACTAGGGTTTGAGACCTCTTCGTCGTTGACTCCGACGTGCTCTGGAGAAAGCAACCAAACCTTAGTCGTCACTCTCCGGAGGTGCCCGTAAAGACCGTCTCGCAGACCAAGCATGTAATTGAGCATGCTCTTGGCGTCTACTTCAGAAAGTTTGCCCATGTTTACGATCACGGGGATCCCCTGACGGAAGTTATTTGAAACCTCTGTGCAATCGGCGTAGGTGTTCATCTCTACGGTGTAAATCTCGCTCATGTCGCCGGAGGCGCGTCGCGGCTTTACCGCGGCTGGGCGAGGTGCCTGACGCAAAGGGGTGGGAGCCGAACTCGTGCTTGCAGGTCCGGTGGGGGCGGATTTAGCGCCCTGGTTGAAGCCGATGAAATCTAATACCTTGCCAAAAACGCTCATGAGAATTCCTCCTAACTAAAGAATATTCCTACAAGTCCCGGTTACCCGTTATTGCGGTGCCGATGCGTAGGTGTGTCGCACCGAAGTCGATTGCCAATTCAAAGTCATTCGACATGCCTGCAGAAATATATCGAGCGTCGGGGTGATCTTTGACTAAAAGAGCACTCAAAGCTGCAATCTTTGTGAAATCCCGCTCTTCTTCTCCCTCCAGAGAGGCGACTGCCATGAGACCGAGCAGATTTAGACCAGGGGCAGAGGCCACCTGCTCGGCGAATTCCAATAAGTCCCGCTCATCCACTCCCCCGCGTCCGGCGTCATCAGTCAGGTTTACCTGGACGAAGACATCGAGCGGCTCTGCGCGTTCGGCGGTTTGCGTCATTAGCGCACTTAGTAGCGATGCGCGATCTACCGAATGGATCACCGAGGCATAACCTAAAACGCTCTTGACCTTGTTGCTCTGCAGTTGGCCAATGAAGTGCCAATTCACGCCTAGATCTAACAGTTCTTGTGCCTTGGCCGACGCCTCCTGATCGCGATTTTCGCCAAAATCGCTGACCCCTAGGCTGAAAAGTTCACGAACCATCGAAGACGGGTGAAACTTGCTGACGACGATTCTGGTTAGCGAACTTGACTCGCGAAAGTTCAGCTTGAGCCTCGAATCGATACGGGCGTCGATTGCCGAGAGTCGCTCCGAAAGTGAACTCACTTCAAGAAGTCTGGGATGTCCAGATCGTCGCCGAAGTCTTCATCGTGCTTACGCTCGGTGACCACGTTGATCGCCGTGGTCGGTGGGGCATCGGTTTCTACGGTTTCGGCGGCCGGCACGCTGGCGAAGTAATCGTCCACGTCTCCTGGCTCATCGATGGTTTCGTCGGCGAACCAGCTCGGTGCCGCAACTTCAGCTGCGGCGGTCTCCACGACCCGAGGAGTGACCGGTTCTAGACGAGGTTCGGCTGTAATTGCCGGCCGAACAGAGATGCGCTTTGGTGGCAGCCCGCCATCGAAACCTGCGGCAATGACAGTGATGCGAATCTCATCGCCCAGGCTGTCGTCAATGGTGCAACCCCAGATCACGTTGGCCTGCGGGTTGACGGCCTCCTGAACCATGCGGGTGGCCTCGTCAACCTCGTGGAGCCCTAGGTTGGAAGCGCCCTGTACTAGCATCAGGACGCCATTTGCGCCATCAATACTGGCCTCTAGTAGCGGGCTGTGGATTGCGGCCTCGGCGGCGCGTATGGCACGGTCTTCACCCTTGGCGACACCGATTCCCATGAGGGCACTACCGGATTGCTCCATAACCGAACGAACGTCGTTGAAGTCGAGGTTGATCAAGCCTGGCACGGCGATTAGATCGGTGATGCCCTGGACACCGTACTTCAAGATGCTGTCGGCGATCAGGAATGCCTCGGGAATGCTGACCTTTTGGTCTTCTAGGTCAAGCAGGCGCTGGTTAGGAACCACGATAAGGGTGTCGACCGCGGCTCGGAGCTCCTCGATTCCCGCTTCTGCCTGAGCAGCGCGGCGGGGGCCTTCGAAGTTGAACGGCTTGGTAACCACACCAACGGTGAGGGCGCCCATGCTCTTGGCGATTGCGGCAACGATTGGGGCCGCGCCGGTACCAGTGCCGCCACCTTCGCCAGCTGTGACGAAAACCATGTCCGCACCCTTGAGTGCGGCTTCGATTTCGTCGCGGTGCTCTTCGGCGGCGCGTCGGCCAACGGTTGGGTCTGCTCCGGCGCCTAGACCGCGAGTGAGATCGCGACCGATGTCGATCTTGACGTTTGCGCCGCTCATCAAAAGCGCCTGCGCGTCTGTGTTAATCGCGATGAATTCAACGCCGCGCATGTCACCGTCAATCATCCGGTTCAGCGCGTTTACGCCTCCGCCACCGACACCGACAACTTTGATGTCGGCTAAGAAGTTCTGATTTACAGCCACTTGATTCCTCACATGGGATCGCCTCAAGTTTCAACCTCAACCTGAGGCTGAAACCGCTAGCGAAGTTTATTTACGCGCCTGAAAAGTAAGTCAAAACGAATACAAAAACGCGTAGGCGCGCTGGCGTGTCGCGCTAATAGCGGACGGTGGGATCCTTTGGTGAGGACACGTCGTAGGTCACCCTGTCGCTAAGTTTTTGATGTTTGATCAAAGCCAGCAGAACTTTCGCCTTCAGCACCGCCTGGGTGCTGTCTCCCCAGATGACTTTTTGGCCGGCCATTCCTCGCAGGTGAAAGGTCACCGAGTCCATCGAGGGAGCGCTAACGCTCGCCACGCTCGGATAAAGGCTTACCGGTAGAGCCAGCAAAGTCTTGATGGCGGCCTTGAACTCCTCGGACTTGCCGGGGGTGCCGGCGGCCTCGACCACTGGATATTTGCTAGTCGAGCTGACCGAGGCGATTCGGACACCTGCGGGGTCATAGACGAAAAGTCCCAGATTGGTGCGAATTATGCAGATTGCTTGGCGCTCGACTATGCGCACCTGGAGAGTGTGCGGCGGAAGGTTTACGACCGAAACACTCTGAACCAGAGTGAAGTTCTTCAGATCATTCGAAACGGAATCGAGCGACACCTGAGGCAACGGCTTACCAAGCTGATTTGCCAGTGCGTTTGTAAGCAACTTGGTCGGGATCCGGTGGTTACCGACGACCTCGATCTTTTCTACCGAGAGCAGCGGGGTGAATGCGGCAACTAGAACCAGGATCGAAAGTAGAGCGATCGACACAATCGTCGAGGTAACCACGATTCGACCAAGGTTGTGCCGTGGACGAAGAATTGAAACTTTGGGGCGAGCCAACCGTGGCGACTTTGCCTGCCTTTGCGGCTTCGGAGTGCGAGCAACCTGCCGTTTTTGTGTGCCCACAGAGCGAACTTCGGGGCGTTTCAAACTTCGAGCGCCTTCAGAAGTTCGGGAACCATGCGATAGACGTCACCGCAGCCCATCGTGACAATGAAATCTCCGGCAGCCGCCAGGCTCGCGGCTACGGCTGGGGCGTCTTCCCAGAGTGGCACATAGTGAACTTTGGTCTGATCGATGAACGAATCCGAAACCAGGGCGCCAGTGACTCCCGGCTCGGGGTCTTCACGTGCAGCGTAGATGTCGAGGACTACCACCTGGTCGCTCAAAGCCAACGCCTCGGCGAACTCCTTGTGCATCAGGCGAGTTCGGCTGTAGAGGTGCGGCTGAAACACGGTGATCAGGCGCCCGTTACCAACGACGGCACGCGCCGCCCGAAGAGCCGCGGCCACCTCGGTTGGGTGATGCGCGAAGTCATCGTAGACCGAAACCCCTCGAGAGACTCCGTGCAGTTCGAATCGCCTCTCGGTGCCGTCAAAGGT
>CAIJJH010000021.1 GCA_903820955.1 uncultured Micrococcales bacterium | reverse complement strand
TAAGCCTATTGAGGAGAAACAGTGTCGCACGACGTCGTTATCGAGATTCCCCGCGGAAGCCGCAACAAATTTGAAGTCGACCACGCAACCGGTCGTGTTCACCTTGACCGCGTGCTGTTCACCCCATTCGTCTACCCGGTCGACTACGGCTACTTCGATAACACCCTCGGTGGCGATGGCGACCCGCTAGACGCACTAGTTCTGCTCGAATACCCGGTCTTCCCGGGTGTAGTCGTGAACGTTCGCACCGTCGGCGTCCTAGAAATGGAAGACGACGGCGGCATCGACGAGAAGCTCATCTGCGTTCTGACCAAGGACCCTCGCTGGGAGCACATCCAAGACATCGAGGACGTACCAGCCCAGATCAAGAACGAGATCCGTCACTTTTTCGAGCACTACAAAGACCTAGAGCCTGGCAAGTGGGTCAAGGTCGGCGACTGGAAGGGCCGCGAGGTTGCCGAGCGTCTGATCGTCGAATCTATCGAGCGACTAAAAAATCAAAGTCACTAAAACCCCGGATTGCCTTAGCTCTATGCACTCGGCCGGCCGGCGTATCTAAAAAGCTGCCATCCGTGACGAACCGAAACAATGCGTACGACAGAACCCGGGTGCGGGGCTTCAAGCATCAGGTCGTTGCCTAGGTAGATAACTACGTGAGCCTTGTCGCCATCAAACGCACTATCGCTTGAGTACCACATCAGGTCGCCGCGCTGGATGTCTCGGAGCGGAATCAGTTTCTGCTGGCGAGCCATTTCGCGAAACTGGTTGGTTGCCGAGTGAGTGCCAATGTAGATACCGGCTGCAGCGTAGGCGCCCTTGGTGATTCCTGAGCAGTCCCAGACGTTCGGACCCATTCCACCCAAGACATAGTCGTCGCCGAGTTGTTTTTTTGCAAACGCGATAGCAATTTCAACCTTCGCGGTGTCCGGGTCGCCAACCGTGTAAAGCTCTGGCGCGGTCACGTCGGCAGAACCCTGGTTCTCGGCGGCGTCTCGGGCGATGCCCTCGGCTCGAAGCCTGGCGAGCTCTACCGAGGTCTTTTGCAGCGAAGCGAGCTGAATCGAAAAGGTCCTCATTAACGCCTTGTTCTGGTTGACCTTCGCGGTTAGAACATCAGCTGCCCGCTGAGCTATGTCGTATGCGCTACGAGCCTTGGCGGCCTTGGCGGCGAGATCCGCCTTGGCAACCTTGAGTTGCGAGTTGAGGGCTTCGGCAAACTTCTGGGTCTGAATAGATCGTTGGTAGATGGTTTCGCTGCTCTGGGCGATGCGCTCCTGAGCGCCAAGTTGGTAAAGCAGGTCGTCGGCCTTGCCGGAATTCAGAAACAGATTCAACGAAGTGCCCGAGGCGCCTGCTCGATACATTTGGGCAGCGATTCTGCCGAGTTGCTTTTTGGCCGAATCGGCTTGAGCGTTCGCAGAGTCGGCTTGACCCTGCAGAATCTTTACCTTCGCGGCTACCTGGTCCACCTGAACCTGAGCTTGGTTGTAAACCTCACCCTTTTGCTGAGCGACCATCGATAGAGCAGCCTCGTCTACCGCGAGCGCTGCGATAATTTTGTCGAATCTG
>CAIJJH010000020.1 GCA_903820955.1 uncultured Micrococcales bacterium | reverse complement strand
TGGTCGCTCGTATTTGACGAACTGAGCAGACCACATCTGGTGCTGGCCGACTCCCGCTGCGTAGATTGCCTCGGGTCCGCTGAGTTCACCGATGCGCTTGATGACGTACTGGGGGTCAAGCTTGCCGTCTTCGTGCGGGGTGTACCCGAGCGGGTATCGCTCGAGTAGACCGTTCAAGATCTTCCACCACTCTTCCATGTCGGGCTGCTTGCCCTTTAGTGTGGTGGTGAGCTCGGCGATAAGTTCGGTGATTACCTCTTTGGCATCGCCAACGATTGGCACATCGGCGTAACGGATCTTGCCGATTTCGGCAGGGTCGATGTCGACGTGGATAACCTTGGCCTCGGGCGCGAACGACTTGGCGATACCGGTCACGCGGTCGTCGAAGCGTGCACCGAGAGTGATCAAGAGGTCGCTTCGCTGCAAGCCCATTACCGCCGGAACGGTGCCGTGCATGCCAGGCATGCCGAGGTGCTGCGGGTGTGAGTCTGGAAACGCGCCGCGGGCCATCAGGGTGGTGGTAACCGGGGCACCAATTAGTTCAGCGAGTTTCAGAAGTTCTTTAGATGCGCCCGAACGAATCACACCGCCACCGACATAAAGAATCGGCTTCTTGGCGTTCTTGATGAGCGCGGCAGCAGCCTGAATCTGCTTGCCGTGAGGCTTGGTTACAGGCTTATAGCCAGGTAGGTCGATCTTTGGTGGCCAAATGAACTCGGCCTTGTTCTGCTGCGCGTCCTTAGTGACGTCCACGAGAACTGGGCCGGGGCGGCCGGTACTGGCGATCAAATAGGCAGCGGCAAGCGCTGCTGGAATCTCTTCTGGCTTGGTAACCAGGAACGAGTGCTTGGTGATCGGCATGGTGATACCTACGATGTCGGCCTCTTGGAAGGCGTCGGTGCCGATTAGGTGAGAACCCACCTGGCCGGTGATCGCGATGATCGGGACGGAGTCCATGTAGGCGTCGGCAATTGCGGTTACGAGGTTGGTCGCACCCGGGCCTGAGGTGGCGATGCAGACGCCGACCTTGCCAGATGCGCTCGCGTAACCCTCGGCGGCGTGGCCAGCACCCTGCTCGTGACGAACCAGGATGTGTCGAAGCTTCTTCGAGTCCATTAGCGGGTCATAGGTTGGCAGAATCGCTCCGCCGGGCAGGCCGAAGACATCGGTGACGCCCAAAAGCTCGAGCGACCGAACAATCGCTTCGGCTCCGGTAAGGACCTCTTTAGTCATTTTGTTTCTCTCGTTTAGTCAAAAATTAGCCGGTGTAGGCACCCTCGGCTGCCGAGTGCACAAGCTTTGCGTACTTGGCAAGGACACCGCGGGTGTAGCGAGGGGGCAGAGGCTGCCATGTCTCTTTGCGAGCAACCAACTCTTCAGGCTCAACTAGTAGTTCGAGCGAACGAGCTGCGATATCGACCCGAATAAGGTCTCCATCGCGCACCAGTGAAATAGGGCCACCATTGGTGGCTTCTGGTGCAATGTGGCCGATACACAGTCCGGTTGTGCCGCCTGAGAATCGTCCGTCAGTCAATAGTAGAACATCCTTGCCGAGGCCCGCACCTTTAATCGCGGCCGTAATGGCCAGCATCTCACGCATTCCCGGGCCACCCTTAGGACCTTCGTAACGAATGACTACGACATCGCCGGCCTTGATCTTGCCCTCGGTTAGGGCGTCCATGGCAGCTCGCTCGCGCTCGAAAACGCGTGCAGGCCCGGTGAAGGTTTCGAGGTCGAAGCCCGCGGTCTTAACCACGGCACCTTCTGGAGCCATCGAACCCTTGAGAATGGCGATTCCGCCGGTCTTGTGAATCGGGTTGTTTAGCGAGCGGATGATCTTGCCGTCAGGGTCTGGCGGGTTGATCGATGCCAAGTTTTCGGCAACGGTCTTGCCGGTGACCGTAAGTGCGTCGCCGTGAAGCAGACCTGCGTCGAGCAGCGCCTTCATTACAACGGGGACGCCGCCAACGCGGTCGACGTCGGCCATTACGAACTGACCGAAAGGCTTTAGGTCGCCAAGGTGTGGCACTTTGTCGGCGATCTTGTTGAAGTCGTCGAGGGTTAGGTCAACTTCGGCCTCGCGAGCGATGGCAAGCAGGTGCAGAACCGCGTTCGTCGAACCGCCGAAGGCCATGGTAACGGCGATGGCGTTCTCGAAGGCCTTCTTGGTGAGGATGTCGCGCGCGGTGATGCCTAGCCTAAGCAGGTTCACAACGGCTTCGCCCGAGCGGTGAGCCCAGTTGTCTCGGCGACGGTCAGCCGATGGTGGAGCAGCCGAGCCAGGAAGGCTCATACCCAGAGCCTCGGCAGCTGAAGCCATGGTGTTTGCGGTGTACATA
The DNA here is from genome assembly GCA_903820955.1 of uncultured Micrococcales bacterium. GTDB lineage: Bacteria > Actinomycetota > Actinomycetes > Actinomycetales > Microbacteriaceae > Rhodoluna. The sequence goes on along the minus strand of CAIJJH010000020.1, from coordinate 1,410 downwards.
CCTCCGCAAGCGCCTTCGCCAGGGCAGATTGCCTTCTCGATTCGCGTGAGGTCTTCTTGGCTCATCTTGCCGGCCTTGCAGGCGCCGATTGCCTCAAAGGCGTCGATGATGGTGACCTGTTTCTCGGTGCCGTCTTCTAGACGAACCCAGCCGGGAGCGATGCTGCCGGCGTAGAGGAACACCGAGGCGAGGTCTAGGCGGGCAGCCGCCATGAGCATGCCGGGCAGAGACTTGTCGCAACCGGCCAAAAGCACCGAGCCGTCAAGGCGTTCGGCCTGCATGACTGTTTCGACCGAGTCGGCGATTACCTCGCGCGAAACCAGCGAGAAGTGCATGCCTTCGTGGCCCATTGAGATGCCGTCTGAGACCGAAATGGTGCCAAATTCGAGGGGGAACCCGCCGGCTGCGTGAACACCCTGTTTTGCCGCGTCGGCTAGACGATCGAGCGAAAGGTTGCAGGGCGTGACTTCGTTCCAAGAGGATGCGACACCAATCTGGGGCTTAACCCAGTCTTCGTCGCCCATGCCGACAGCGCGAAGCATGCCTCGCGAGGCGGCCTTTTCGATGCCGTCGGTTACGTCCCGGCTTCTTGGTTTGATATCTACAGACATAATCTCAAGTTTAGTATTGGCACATGACCCTTAGTAGGCAGTATCGCGACGGAACCCTAGTTTCTGAGGGGTTTCCGCTCGACCAGCTAGAAGAGAAAATCGCCGAAGGCAAGAGCTTTGTCTGGTACGACCTGCAGGATCCGACCGCTGATGAAATCAAGCTTGTGCAGGACGAGCTCGACCTACACATCCTCGCCATCGAGGATTCGCTTCGAGGTCGCCAGCGAGCCAAACTCGAGCACTACGACACTCACCTCTACGTAAACCTGTACCAAGCGAGCTTCGATCACACCACGCTCAGTCTCGAGCTGGCCGAAGTGGCAATCTTCGTAACCAAACACGCGGTGATTACGGTTCGTCACGGCAATGAGTTCGACATGAGCGAAGTTCAAAAGCGCTGGGACGAATCTGTCGAACTTTCGCACTTCGGAGCAGCGTTCTTGCTCTGGGGCATCTTGGACGTAGTGATTGACGGCTACTTCGATGTGATTCAGGTGCTAGACGACGAGCTGGAAGAGCTCGAAGACATTCTCTTCGACGCCAAGGTTCAAGACGCTTCGATTCAAAAGCGCTCCTACTCGTTGCGCAAAGCCCTCGTCATTTTGCGCAGAGCTGCCGTTCCGATGCGCGAGGTAATCAACCCGCTGCTGAAACACAATGGCGACATCCTGCACAACGACATGATGCCCTACTACCAGGACCTCTACGACCACACCATGAGAGTGGCCGACTGGACAGACAGCCTCCGCGACTTAGTGACCACCCTGCTCGAGACCAACCTGACCCTGCAGGGCAACCG
>CAIJJH010000019.1 GCA_903820955.1 uncultured Micrococcales bacterium | reverse complement strand
TTTCCGACAACACGGCAACTGTCTATTGTGAACTTGTTGTGAGCCACCACCAACTCCGCGACCTGGCAAGGTATTCCCGTAGTCAATCCGCGCAGTGAATCGGCTGCTGATACGGCTCCCTGATCGGCGGCCACCTGAGCCCGCGATTGAGTGACGAGATCGCGAACAGGTAGTTGCAGAACTGCAAACATGCTCACCAACATGGCCATTAGCCCGAGCGCAAGAACGGTTCCTGAACCGCTTTCGCTCAGAGCCCGAGTTTTCTGGCGCAAGACTTCTCTTCAATCTCAATTGGCTCAGTTGCAGCGATGGCATGGACGCAAATGAAGTCGTCGAGGTGTTCAATGCGAGTGGTGACCCCGAGCTGCTTTTGAAGCTTATCGATTGACTCGCCCCTAGCCAGAGCTCGAGCCAGTGAGCCGGCGGCGAAGGAAGCCTGAACCTTTTGGGTCGCCATTACCAGCCCGCCGATTAGAGCAGCGCCGACGAGGAGCACCGAGGGCAAGACCACCGCCAGTTCGGCGGTTACGCTACCCGTTTGGGTTCGTAAAAGTGAGCGCACTTTTGACCAGCCCGAGCAACATCTGCTTCACTTCTTCACTTCTCATGATCACTACGAGCAGCCCGGCAAAACCAACGGCGGCCATGGTTGCGATCGCATATTCGGCGGTCGCCGAACCTCGTTCGGATTTGAACATTTTTCTCCTTCTATATGGGTGTTTTCGTTTCAGTTGCCCCTCAACATCGCAGCGGCCAACGGAACCACTGCGATGAGTACAAAGGCCGGTAATACGGCTAAACCGAGCGGCCACATGAGGCGAACACCGGCTTCGTGGATTTTTCTTTCGCTTTCGATGCGCCATGCCAGTCGCTGCCTGTCAGCCTCGGCTCGAGCCAGCTTGGAGACGGCGAGGCCCGTCTCTGCAGAAGCGTTAACGAGGCGAGCGACTTCAGGCTGAGAGCCGAAAAGAGACTCGACTTCTTCTACTGCAAAACTTTGGGGCAAACCTGCATTCATGGCGGCGGCGAAGGCGTCGAGTGCCGCGCCTGGATCAAGATTCTTGGGTTTGGCTCGTTCAAGGATTCTGCTGCTCCAGCGTCGACCGCCAAGAAGTAACAAGACTCCGAACAGAATTGACCCGAAAGTAAAAATGTTTACTGTATTTAGCACGCGCATGCCCAGAAGTTGAGCGCCCAAGAGCACTAAGACCGGCAACAGGGTAACCAGCCGAGCCGAAGCCCTGGGGCCGCTGGCCGCAACCTCCAGTTCTGCCACTGCCTTGGCTTGAGCCACCTCGACCTGCGCTAGTCGCTCCAGGTTTTCGGCTGGGGCCGACCCAAGGCGTTCACAGAGCGCTAAGGCTCGCAGGGCAAATTCGTTTGGTTGATACCGACGTCTGGCGTCGGCAATGCTCATGCCCGCGCGAAGGGCCGCGGCGATCGTTGCTGTGTCAGTCAAAGAGCTCACGTAACCTAGCGACTTGAACGTTTCGGCCTTGAAGGTGAATCACGACGTCGATAGCTGTCTTTGCCA
>CAIJJH010000018.1 GCA_903820955.1 uncultured Micrococcales bacterium | reverse complement strand
GTAAGAATCAGAAACACTTGATCGAGAGCGTTTATTAGCAGCACCCGAGCAGTCGGCCGATTGCGAACCAGAATCTTCTCGGTCACTTGCGCTTCCTGAGTGGTATACCGAAGAGCTTCATCGAGGTCTGCATGAGGTAACCGATACAGACGGCAAAGATTAGGGTTCCCTCGCGAACCTGGCCGCCCATCAGCCAGCCGATCGTGAGAACCGTGCCTTCGTACATAGTTCTAACCAGCCAGAAGGGCCACCCCAAGCGCAGCTGGGTGCCAACCATGAGCCCGTCACGAGGGCCGGAGCCCAGTTTGCTCGAAATGTACATGCCGGTTGCAAAGGCCACTATCACCATGCCAAGCAAGAACATGATCAGATTGGGCAGGTATTCGCTCGGGGTCGGTAGAAAAGGCGTCCAGAGATCGGCAAAAATTCCGATCAGAATGGCGTTCAGCACGGTGCCGATTCCTGGTTTTTGGTTCTTTAGTGGAATCCAAGCGAGGAGGACGATTACGCTGACGATCGCTGACGAAATCCCGAAGGTGAGGTGCGTTTGAACGCTAATCCCCTGGGCAAATACGTCCCACGGCGCGATTCCGATCTTGGAATGAACCATCATGCCGATACCCAGCCCGTAGATGGCCAACCCGACCATGAGCTGCGATACCCGCCAAAACATCTTCACCGACCTCACAATACCCGCCAGAGCGGGGCCAATCGGTGAACACGAGTGGAATCGGGAACAATTCTCAGGTTTCTGGTGTTTAATTAGCGGGTTGCCCAAAAGGTATTTAGGAGAACAAAAATGTCACAGTCAACAATGCGCGGAATGCGCCTCGGAGCCCAGAGCCTCGAAGCCACCTCCGGAATCGTATTCTCGGAACGTAGCGATTACACCTACGTCTGTGCCAGCGGTCACGAAACCGTTTTGACCTTCGCCGCTGAGGCAGAACTCCCCCAGACCTGGCAGTGCAAATCCTGCTCGGTTCTCGCAACCCTGCAAGAAGGCGGCAAGTCCGTGATTCTTGAAGCCAGCGACGACAAGGGCCCTAGGACTCACTGGGAAATGATTTTGGAGCGCCGCACTCGCGAAGAGCTTGAAGAGATCCTTGCCGAGCGTCTTGAAATCATGCGTGCGCGTCGCGCTAGCGCTAAGGGCGAAGCCTAAAAACCCGCCTAAAACCAAGTTTCGTGGTCAGCCATAGTGCCTCTCGGACTATGGCTGAACTCATTTTTGAGGCTCCGTGCGCGCGTTCCTCAAAGAGGATTGGCACCTCGATTATCCGCCCGCCCGCCTGCCTAGAACGCCAGGCCAGCTCAACCTGAAACGCGTAGCCGTGCGCCGAAACACCCTCTAGCAGCGGCATCAGAAACGCAAGGCGATACACCCTAAAACCCGCCGTGATGTCCTTGATTTTCGCCCCCAAGATTATCGAGGTGTAACTGTTACCCGCGCGACTGATCAGCCGACGGTAGAGTGGCCAACCGTGCGAGCCGCCGCCCGAGACGTATCTAGAGCCGATGACTAGATCGTGATCCCCCGCCAGCTCGAGCAGCTTCGGTAGGTCCACTCCCCTGTGGCTTCCGTCGGCGTCCATCTCAACCACGAAGTCGTAACCCTTCGAGTTCGCATATGCGAAGCCGGCAATGTAAGCCGGTCCAAGTCCTAGCTTTTGCTCGCGATGTAGCACGGTGATTTGCGGGTTATCGTCAGCCAAACTATCGGCCAGCACCCCGGTGCCGTCTGGGCTGGAGTCATCGACGATCAGCAAGTCGATGTCTTTCACGCTTGCGAACAGATTGCGTACGGTTTCGGCTAGCGAATTCGCTTCGTTGAAGGTTGGCATGATCACTAGGAACTTCACTTTTTTAGTCTTCGTTTCGTGTTCGATGCCATAAGCAGAAGGCTAAGAACCAGGGCAACAGCGGCAAACCCAAGTTCTAGCGGCTCGGCTATGAACATGGCTGGGGTTTTGCTGGTCCGTAGCGGAACCGTATCCAACATGAAACCGCGCTGGTATGCCGAAAGGTAGTTTTGCGCCGAACCATCGGGCAAGTAAACCGCCGATGGCCCAACCGTCGAAATATTCACCAGGGCCCTACCGGTTTCGATTGCTCGAAGCCTGGCGATGGCCAGCTGCTGGTATGCCTCGTCACTTTTTCCGAAGTCCGAATTGTTGGTCTGCGAGAAGATGACCTCCGCTCCCCCGCTAACCAGCTGGCGCGAGACTTGATCAACCGCGATTTCGAAACAGATGAGGATTCCGGTGCGTTTGTCGCCGAGTTTAAAGATGCCGTCGCGTTTGCCCGGTGCGAAATCGTAGCTCAGCAGACCGATTAGGTCGGGCGCAATCTTCGACCAGAAGGCTCGGTCTGGCACGTACTCAGCAAACGGGACCGGTCGCGTCTTGTCATACCAGTCGGAAATACCCTTTTTGGGTAGCCAAAGCACGGACGTGTTGAAAAGTTTGTCGCGGTTGGTCACCGTGCCGAAAATCAGCGGTTTACCGAGCTTGTTTACGAAGGTTTCTAGCCTTCGGTAGTTATCAGGGTTTCCGAACAGATCAAGGTCAACCGCGTTCTCCGGCCAGACCACGACGTCAAATTTCTTGCCCGTTGCGATTAATGCTTCGGTGGCAAGAATATGGTTGGCCAACAGTTTGCCGGCGTCGCGGTTAGCGAACAGACCGGACTTCGCACTCCCCTGCGCCGCCCCAACTGTCATCGTGCCGTCCTCGGATTGATTGCTGATTGCGAAGGTGACCGGAACCAGAATCAGCGCAACGAAGGCAAACAAGGCGGTCGCCGTGCGCCTAATGGTCACACCCTGCCTCAGGAATTCGATCGCGAAAATCACGCAGAACGCGATCATGAAGTCGGCTAGTGGGCTTCCGCCGAGCCAGACCCATCTGGCAACCAAGGTATCGGCCTGAGAGCTGACCAGTTTTGCCCAAGGGAAGCCGCCGTAGGGGTAATTGCCCGAGAACCACTCCCTAGCCACCCAGAAGACCGAAAATGTCAGCGCCAGGAAAACGCTACGCGAGACTCCGGTGAATCGATCGGCAAAAGCGGTTGAAACCGCCTGGCTCAAGGCATAGAAAACGGCGAAGATGATGCCCTCTAGCAGCGATAGCGCTATCAGCGGCACCGGGCCAAGATACTGCGAAAGCCAGGACGTCTGGGCGGCGAAGAAGGTAAAGCCAGCCAATAGGCCGACCAGGTATGCCTTCCAGAAGCGAAGCCCTCTACCGGCAAGATAAATCAGCCCTACGGTTGGGTACAGCAGTACCCAGATACCAAGCCTCGGGTAAGTGAAGTAGCTAAGACTGGCAGCCGCCACAGCCAGCAACAGCCGCATCGGCAGCCTGCCGAGTCGGAGGCTAGTTGAAATAGGAATAGGCGACGATTCCGCGTTTGACACGGTCTATGGCCTCCCTAGCGGTCGGAGCGATCGGTGAGTCAGTCTGAGCGATTTGACCGAGAAGGTCGATGATCTGCTTGCACCAGCGCACAAAGTCGCCGACCAGAAGCTCGGTTTCATCCAAAACGCTATCAAGCCTTGCTCCGTTAGCCCAGCGGTGAATGGCAAAAGAGAGCCTGGCGTCGATCGGCTCGGTCTGGCGAATCTTGTGCTCGCGCCCAAGCTCCTCGAGCGAATCCCAGATTCCCTCGGTGGCGTCGTAGGCTTCGAAGAACTCGCCCTTTGGAAGCTTTGGTGTGCGACCCTCGTCGTCGCGTCTTGACTCGTAAATCAGCGCGGCAACCATGGCTGCAAGTGACGCCGAGTCCAATTCGTTCCAAACTCCTGCGTTTATGCACTCCGAAACCAAAAGGTCGCGCTCGCCGTAGATGCGAGCCAGTTGACGCCCGCTGTCTTGCACCGAAAATTCGTCGCCATCGCGTTCCAAGTAGCCGAGGGTGGCCAATACTTCGCAGATTCGGTCGAAAGTCTTCGCCACCTGGTTGGTGCGACTTTCGATCTGGTGAATCAGGTCATCGGTTTCGCGTCTCAGTTTGTACCAGCGCTCGCCCCAGCGGGCGTGGACCTCGCGGTCGTGGCAGTTGTGGCAGGGGTGGCCCTTCATTTTGCGCTTTAACTCGGCAAGCTGCGCCTCGTTCTTCTGCTTGCCCTTCAGTTGCCTGATGTCTTTGCCACGGGCTTCGCGAACCCTGCCGGGGTTGAGCGACCTTTCGATGTCCGAAATCTCACGTCTCAGGGCCGCATAGGTCGAAAAGTCTCCGAGGTGACACTCCATCGAGTGCGCGTAGCCCGAAAGCGAAACCTCGCGCTCGCGTATCGTCTTGGCAAGCCCGACCACGGATCGGTCGGCTTGAAACTGGGCGAATGACGTTTCGAGCACGGTGCGAGCACGTTCGCGACCGAAGGCGTCGATAAGGTTGACCGCCATGTTGAATGTTGGCCGGAATGATGAGTTCAACGGGTAGGTGCGCTTCGAGGCGAGCCCGGCAACCACGGCTGGGTCAAGGTTGCCACTCCACTGGATCACCGAGTGGCCCTGTGTGTCGATTCCGCGACGACCTGCACGACCAGTGAGTTGGGTGTACTCCCCCGCAGTGATCTGCACACGGCCTTCGCCGTTGTATTTATCTAGACGATCTAGCACCACGGTCCGCGCCGGCATGTTGATGCCGAGGGCCAGCGTTTCGGTAGCGAAAACCACCTTCACAAGCTTGCGCAGAAACAGTTCTTCAACCGCCTCCTTGAACGCTGGCAGCATTCCAGCGTGGTGGGCAGCCACTCCCCGCTCGAGCGAGGTTCGCCACTCAAAAAACCCTAGGGTCGCAAGATCCTCGTCGGCGATGCTCGCGCATTTTTCTTCGACAACTCTTCGAATTTCATCGCGTTCCTCGGCCGAGGTCAGCCGCACCCCAGACTGAATGCAGCTGCGGACGGCGGTGTCGCAGGCGACTCGTGAAAATATGAAGAAAATCGCCGGCAGCAGGTCTTCGTCCTCGAGGATTTCGATGATTTCACTCTTGGTGGCCTTCGGAATTCGCCCCTGGTCACGGTTGTGACCTTGGAACCCGCGCCTTCCTCGTTCGGGGCGGTAAGCCGGGGCGCGCATCTTGTTTGAGTGACGTTGAACCAAATCAGGGTTTACCCGCTGATTCGTTGCATCGAAGAGTTCGATCAGGTCGTCACCAAACAGGACGTGCTGATTGAGCGGCACCGGTCGAGTTTCGGAGACGATGATTGCCGTGTCTCCGCGAACCTCGTCTAGCCAGGCGCCGAACTCCTCGGCGTTCGAGACCGTCGCGCTTAGCGAGACGATACGAACGTCGTTCGGAAGGTGCAGAATCACTTCTTCCCAGACGGCACCCCTGAACCGGTCGGCGAGGTAGTGCACCTCGTCCATGATCACGAAGTCGAGGTTGATCAGGGCCGAGCTGTTGGCGTAAATCATGTTTCTGAGCACCTCGGTGGTCATGACTACGATCTGCGCATCGCCGTTGGTGTTGTTGTCACCGGTCAGCAAACCTACGCTTTCGGCACCGTAGCGATCGACTAGCTCGGTGAATTTCTGGTTGCTCAGAGCTTTGATCGGCGTTGTGTAAAAGACTTTTGAGCCAGCGGCAATTGCAAGGTGAATCGCGAACTCGCCAACTATGGTTTTTCCGGCTCCAGTCGGGGCGGCCACTAAAACGCCTTTGCCGGATTCTAGGGCGATGCAGGCCTGCTCTTGAAAGCTGTCAAGTGGGAAATCGATGATTTGCGTGAACTTAGCCAGTTCTGGCGTGCTCGCGCGTTTTTTTGAGAGCTTGAAGCGTTCGGCCGGGCTCAGCTCCTCGGTCATAGCTCTTCTATCGGGCGCAGTTCATCCAAGTCGATTGGTGCTTTGGTTTTGCGCTTATCTCTGGCAAGTGCGATAAACATTGCGATCAGGTAGAAGACAATCAGTGGTACAGAGACCAGGAACATCGACATCGGGTCCGAAACCGGGGTCGCAAGAGCAGCAACGACGATGCTCAAGAATATTGCAAGGCGCCAAGACTTACGGATTCCAGCACCGCTGACCACCCCGAGGAAGTTCAGGAATATCAGCACCACTGGCAGAACGAAGGCGATACCAAAAACCAGCAGTAATCTCAGCGTGAACAGGATGTATTCGTTTGCGCTCAGGAACGAGGCCGCGTGGCTCGGTGTGAAAGAGAGCATGCTCACGACGAAGGTGGGCATCGCGTACCAGGCAACCGCGCAACCGCCCAGAAATAGGGGTACGGCGGATAACAGGAACCCGAGCGTGTAGCGTCGTTCACGCTTTTTCATCGCCGGTGCAATAAAACGCCACAGGTGGTAAAGCCAAAACGGGCTGGCAAAGATCACGCCGAGAAAAATGGCCATTTGAAACCGCAGGTCGAAGGCGCCAACCACCGTTCCAAAGTTCACGCTCACGTTGTAATTGGGGTTCGCGTCCAAGGTTATAAGTGGCCGACTTAGTTGGTTATAAACAAAATCGAAGAGGTTCCAGCCCACTACCGAACCGATGAGGATGTAAAGCGCTGACCAATAGAGACGGTTGCGAAGTTCTCGGAGATGACCTCCGAGACGCATTTTCTTCTCGGGGTTTTTAGCCCTGGCCACTATTTGGCGTCTGGGGTTGAATCTTTCTCGGCACCCTTTTTGTCTGCCGAGCGCTCGTCGCCGAGGGTCTTCATCTCTTTACGGAAGATGCGCATCGACTCGCCAAGGCTCTTTGCCATGCCGGGTAGCTTTGGGGCTCCCCAGAGTAGGACAACGACCAAAACGATGACGATGATGTGCCAGCTTTCGAGGCCTCTAAACATCTTTGAACCTTCCTTCGAGTTTTATGTCTTTAACTCTTGATACCAGCCTACGCGCTCTACGTTCTTTGCGCTTGCGACGCTTCGCTTGAATCACCAAACGTTCGGCGTTCAAGCGTTCGGGGTCATCGCCAAGGTTGTCTTCGGGGTGTTCGGCAGGCGGCCGTTTTCTGACCTCGGCTTTCAGCTGTGCCGAGACAAAGTTCAGTTTCTCGAGATCAGCCTGCAATTTCGCCGCCGGACGCACCATGCGAACCAAAAGGACCGCCCAAACGGCAAGCGCGATTAGCCCGAGCCCCAACCAAATCAACAACCACAGCCAACTAGCCAATTACTCCACCGCGTTCTCGTTAGCGGCGATGGGTTTGCGACCCAGGGCCACCAGGGCGTAATCGCGGACAATGTTTCTAGCTAGCTCTGGTTCGATGACCTTGGCCGCTCCCCCGTATTTCGCAATCAGTTTGCCTAGGTGCTCGAGGCGACCGACCTTTATTGTCACTCGCAAGGCGTTGTCTGAGACCTTCTTCGGCTCATGCAAGACCGCGAACTGACTAACCAGCGCGTAAGCCTCTGGGGTCACCTCGACTACGACATCGTGGTCAAATTCGCCTGGGTTATAGGCGTTGTCTGAAAGTTCCGAAATATTGTCAAACATCTCGGTGGCTTCGGCAGAAATGCCACCCGTCAAGATTTCGAGTTTAGACATCCGGTCGATTCTGAAGTTTCGCTGCTCGCCGGTTTTGCGACACCAGGATCGAACCGCTAGATGACCATCGCTCTCGACCAATTTCACCGGGTCGATCTGTCGGTTGGTGAGTTCACCCGCACGGTTCAGGTAATCGAGGTTTAGGCTTCGTCTCGAGTTGATTGCCTCAATAACGGTCGAAGTGGCCGCGTCCAGAGTGCCTGGCTTGATGTCGATTACCGGCACGGTTGAGAGCGGCTCGAGGCTGCTGAGAATCTGCTGGAGCTTGGCAATATCTTCGTCGGCTGAAAACTCAGGCAGGCTCTTGAGGTACATCAGGCCGGTGGCGAGGGCAGCGGCCTGGGCCTGAGAAATGCGCGGCGAACCGGGTGTCTCGATCAGGTAGGAAAACTGGACGAAGTCTTCCTCGTCGAGAGGTACTGGTTCTACCCAGAACGGGTAGCTGTCTATCCCATCTTGAGGAAAGTAGCCACCGTTATTTATTAGGTGGAGGGTTTCTTTAATCTGCTGGTTGCTGACCTTAAAGACCGTCTCAAGTTCCGAAACGTCGCAGTTCGGCGTTTTCAATAGGTAGGCAATCAAGCCCAACATCAGATTGAAGCGGTCATCGGCACCGAGGCTGTTCACGAGCTTAGGCATGGTCGTTTGCCACCTTCTCGAGTCCCTTTTGAATCGCGTCCCTGAGTTCTGGCGGGCTTAGGATTTCTAGGTCTGGGCCGAGCTCCCGCAACTCCTCGGCGAGCAGGTGCAGATCCATGTACTTCATCGAATGCTCAACGAGTCCCTTGCTATTCAGGTCAAAGTGAACCCATGCCGGGCTTCCCTCGGAAACCCGAATCGTGGCCACCTGGTTTTCGGTGTGTTCGTCGAGCCTGTTCTTTGCATCGGCGAGTTCGCTAGCGGTCGGCGCTTTGAACTTGTCATCAAGGACGTTCACCTTCGAGGTGATTCGCTTTAGGAGAAAATTGCGAACGTCGTTCCGATCGACATCAAAGCAGACCAGAATCCACTGGCTGCCAACCTGGTAGAGCTGCCAGGGTTGCACGGTTCTGATTTCGGATGCGTCTTGGCCGGGCTTGCGGTAGCTGAAACTGACTCGATTACGAGTCTCGATAGCAGCTGTAAGAGGCAGAAAGCTCGGTTGGTGGGTTCGGAGTTTGGGTGCGATGGAGGTCAGGTCGACGCCAGTTTCGGCTGGACCCAGCGCCCGAACTCGACTCATGGCTCGGTTTGTGCTGATGCCGAGTGCGGCCCTGGACCACACTTGATTTGCAAGTTCCAAGAGTTGCATTTGGTGTGTAGTGAACTCCAGCCCCTTGGGCCAAGCGAACCGGTCGTTTGCTATTCGATAGCGGGTCTCGGTGTTGTTTGTGCCTTCATCCTGAGGAATCTCTACCGTTAGCGGAACTCCGCTCTCACGAAGAATGTTCTTGTCGCGGTCGAAGAGTTTTTCTAAAGCATCTAGGTTTTTGCCCTTTGATTCTGCCTCGTCGCGTGCGTGACGATAATCACGCACTGCGCCGTAGACCTCATCTTTTTTGAGGCCACGCTGACCACTAAGCAGCAGCGCGATGGTCAGGCTCAGAAGTCTCTCGGACTTGTTTTCCGGATCGCGTTGGTACTTGTCCGTGGGCATTATTCCTACTTAGAGAAACCTAGGATGTCGACCACAAAGACCAAGGTGGAGTTCGCCGGGATGCTCTGCATGGCTTGGGACTTGTAGCCCAGCGAAGGAGGGATCACCAAGAGAACCTGCGAACCAACGGTTTGGCCGTCGAGACCCTGAACCATTCCTGGTATCAGTGAACCGCTAGCCAGTTCGAATTGCGCCGGCAGCTTGTTATCCCAAGAGGAGTCGAATTTTACGTGCGAACTCCAGACCCAACCGGTGTAGTGGATTGTGACTTTTTCGCCCTTATTGGCCTCAACCTTGGGGCCCCAACCCTTGATCATTGTGGCAACTTTTAGAGAAGTTGGTGCCGAATCATTACCGAACCTAATCGTTGGTTGACCGGTAGTGGCTCGAATAACGGTAGGAAAACCGTTCTGGTTTGACTGCTCGTCACCGACTGCGTGCGGGAGGTAAACCTTTTTAATCTCGAACACAAACACACCAGCGTTGGCTACTGCCTCGCCGGCACTCATGATCGAGCTTGGAACAACCACTGCAACTCTTGAGCCTTCGGTAACTCCTGCCAGTGCGCCACAGAGGTTGGTTTTGCCGCCTAGGTACTGAGACCGCTCATCGGTTCCGTCGAACTTCGATGCGCCGGTTACTTTGCCGGTCGAGCCGGAGCCCTGAATAAATTCGAAGTCGATGAATTGGCTACCGGTGATTGCCGGACCCGTGCCCTTGCTGATCACCTTGGTTTCGAGAATCTTCGAGTCGATGCCGGCCGGGAAGGTCACGGTTGGAACCTTTGATCCCGGCGTTTCGGTGACCTTTACGGCCGCAACATTCGGGCCAGTTTTGTAGGTTCCGCACTCGGCCTTCAGATTGGAATACATGTCGGTGGCCGTGTGGCTGGTGCATGCGGTTAGCGATGTAATTGTTAGTGCCGCAACGACGACGGCTAGTAGCTTGCGCAAAGATTTGCTGCTTTCTCTCAAAGTGTTACTAGTTTAGTCATTCAAGGAGGCCCGAGCATCGGCTCCGGCTTTTGCGTTGCGAAGGCTCTTGCGCAACTTCTTTTCGCCAACCTGACGCTCGCCCAAGTGCTCAGGATTCCAAACGCTCAGATCTTCGTCACTGAAGTCACCCTTGACCTTTTTGAACTGCGGCAGTTCGGCGCCCGGTGCCAGTCTGCGAGCGGTAACAAGGAACCCTGTGTGACCGATCATTCTGTGCTCTGGTCGCACCGCAAGGCCTTGCAGGTGCCAGTCGCGAACCATCGACTCGAAGGCTAGCGGCTCGGCGTACTGTTTAGAGGCCCTGATTGCCTCAACAAATCTAGACATTTGGGTTACGGTCGCGATGTAGCCAATGACCAACCCACCCGGGATTAGCGCTTCCGAAACCGCGTCGACGCATTCCCAGGGAGCGAGCATGTCCAAGATCACTCGGTCGACGGTGCCTGGCTTGCACTTCTTCGGCAGTTCCACCTGAAGATCGCCGATGTGGACGTCCCAGTTTTTCGGGTCTCCCCCGTACTGAGCGGCGACGTTAGCCTTGGCGATTTCGGCGAACTCCTCGCGGCGTTCGAAAGAGTTGAGTGTTCCGTTTTCACCAAGGACACGCAGCAGGTACATACTCAAGGCGCCGGAGCCGACGCCCGCCTCGACAACGTTGGCTCCCGGAAAGATGTCTCCCTGAACCAAAATTTGGGCGGAATCTTTCGGGTAAATGATCGCGGCTCCGCGGGGCATGCTCAAAACGAAGTCGGTCATCAGCGGTCGCAGTGCGAGGTATTCGACCCCGTTCTGGTTCTTCACGATCGAACCCTCGGGAACGCCGATAATCTCGTCGT
>CAIJJH010000017.1 GCA_903820955.1 uncultured Micrococcales bacterium | reverse complement strand
TGTCGCCGCGCTGGCCCCTGGTCTCAAGGCGAACCGCTTCTTGTCGCTCGTTCATCTAGGGTATTGCGGCATCACCGCTGCTGGCGCAAGGACGCTTGCAGAGGTCCTATGTGAAAACGAAACCCTCTTGTCACTCGTTCTCGTCGGCAATTTTGGGGGCTTTTGGGGCTAAACTCCTAGGAGGAAGTTGACAACTTCGAGAGCCTATTCTGGCAAATAAATCATTCTTAGATTCAATCTAGAAGTGTGCCCGTTGCCAGAGTGTCTCGAAGCAGTCGATGCCCTTTAGGGTGGTGGCTCAATTGGTAGAGCAGCGGTCTCCAACACCGCAGGTTGCAGGTTCGAGTCCTGTCCGCCCTGCAAGGCCCGAAGGCTTTAAAGAAAAGAAGGAAGACTCATGACTGATGAGCTAGAGGTCTCAGAAGACCTCGTCGAAAAGGCAAAGGCTGACCGCGCCAAGCGTGGTTTCTTTGGCGGCTTCCTACTGTTCTTTAGACAGGTTTGGTCAGAGCTAAAGAAGGTTTCGCGCCCTACCTGGGCCGAGCTCCGCAACTACACCGGCGTCGTCCTAGGCTTCGTCGTCGTGGTCATGGCTGTAATCAGCTTGCTCGACTGGGGTTTTGCCCAGCTGGTAATTTTCGCTTTTAGCCCAACCAAGTAACAACAAAAGTTTTAGTTAAGGAACCCAAATGACTGACGAGATTCGCGAAGACTTCGCAGCTGAGATCGCCGACGCAACCGAGGAAACCCTCGAAGTGATCGACGCACCTGAGACCGCCGAGGGCGAGACCGTCGAGGACTTCGAGCTCGCAGCCGAAGAAGAAGCGATGCACGAAATCGACGAGACCGAAGCGATCGAGCAGAGCGCACCCGAGGTAGAAGAAGACGCCGACCCATACGCTCCGTTCTTCGCAGACTTCAAGGCCCTGCCAGGCAAGTGGTACATCATCCACTCATACGCCGGTTACGAGAAGCGCGTCAAGCAGAACATCGAAAACCGCAAGCTAACCATCGAGGGTGGCGACGACGTTCACCAGATCGAGGTTCCGCTAGAAGACACCGTCGAAATCAAGAACGGCCAGCGCAAGTTGGTTACCAAGGTTCGCATCCCTGGCTATGTCCTAGTTCGTATCGACATGACCGATGAGTCTTGGGATCTAATTCGCCACACCCCAGCCGTAACCGGCTTCGTTGGCAACTCGATGAACCCGAGCCCACTGCGCCCAGACGAGGCCTTCGCAATGCTGAAGAAGTGGCTGTTCGAGCTGCCTGAGGACGTTGCCGCTAAGGCCGCTAACAAGGGCGTCGCCGTCAAGGGCAAGTCACGTTCGATTCCGATCACCGTGGACTTCAAGGTTGGCGAGAGCATCATGATCCGCGACGGTTCGTTCGCAGGTCTGCCAGGAACCATCAGCGAAATCAAGCCAGAGAGCGGCAAGCTCACTGTTCTTGTTTCACTGTTCGAGCGTGAGACCCCAGTCGAGCTAGCGTTCGACCAGGTCGGCCCACTCAACTAAGACTTAACAAACTCAACAAAAAGGAAAACAAATGGCACCGAAGAAAAAGATCACCGGAATGATCAAGCTTCAGATCCAGGCGGGCGCTGCTAACCCAGCTCCACCGATTGGTCCTGCACTTGGCCAGCACGGCGTGAACATCATGGAGTTCTGCACCGCGTACAACAACGCAACCGCAGACCAGCGCGGAAACGTGATCCCAGTAGAGATCACCGTTTACGAAGACCGCTCGTTCACTTTCGTTCTAAAGACCCCACCAGCAGCTGAGCTAATCAAGAAGGCTGCCGGCGTCGCAAAGGGCTCAGCTACCCCACACACAGTGAAGGTTGCAACCCTTACCCGCGAGCAGGTTCTGAAGATCGCAGAGATGAAGATGTCTGACCTAAACGCCAACGACGTTGAAGCAGCAGCCCTGATCATTGCAGGCACCGCCCGCAGCATGGGAATCACCTGCGAGCTCTAAGCCCGCAGTAGCAACAAAACACGCAACAAAACCAAATAGTCGTGGGAGAACCGGGCGCGGTTCGTCTGACCACTACTGTGACCTAACAAAGGAATAACAGCATGGCAAAGCGCAGCAAGGCCTACTTGGCCGCAGCAGAAAAGATTCAAGAAGGCAAGTTCTACACCCCAGCCGAGGCAGTAACGATCATTCGTGAAACCGGCTCAGCTAAGTTCGACAGCACCATTGAGTGCGCAGTCAAGCTTGGCGTTGACCCTCGCAAGGCAGACCAGATGATTCGCGGAACCGTTTCGCTTCCGCACGGAACCGGTAAGACCGCCCGTGTCATCGTGTTCGCAACCGGTGCAGCAGCAGACGCTGCCATCGCAGCCGGTGCCGACGAGGTCGGTGGCGACGAGCTAATCGAGAAGGTTGCAGCTGGTTGGGTCGACTTCGACTCTGCAGTTTCGACCCCCGAGTTCATGGCCAAGGTTGGCCGTCTAGGTAAGGTTCTCGGACCTCGCAACCTGATGCCAAACCC
Source organism: uncultured Micrococcales bacterium (assembly GCA_903820955.1). Taxonomy (GTDB): domain Bacteria; phylum Actinomycetota; class Actinomycetes; order Actinomycetales; family Microbacteriaceae; genus Rhodoluna. Next base: position 124 of record CAIJJH010000017.1, on the reverse strand, counting down.
TAAGACCGGTACCGTAACCCCAGACACCGGCAAGGCAGTCTCCGACATCAAGGGCGGAAAGATCGAGTTCCGCGTTGACAAGCAGGCAAACCTGCACTTCATCATCGGCAAGGCTTCGTTCACC
>CAIJJH010000016.1 GCA_903820955.1 uncultured Micrococcales bacterium | reverse complement strand
CGGCAACCTCTGGTCTTGGGTCGGTAGCTCTCACGATTGATCCGAGGCTCGAGGCCGCGCCGATTGCGGCGAGTCCAGCAACGCCGGCACCGGCAACCAGAACCTTTGCAGGTGGAACTTTTCCGGCGGCGGTAACCTGACCGGTGAAGAAGCGACCAAATTCGTGGGCAGCTTCGATGACTGCTCGATAGCCGGCAATGTTTGCCATTGAGCTGAGGACGTCCATCGACTGGGCTCGAGAAATTCTTGGGACTGCGTCCAGGGCCAGTGCGGTGATGCCTCTGGTAGCTAGAGATTCTAGGAGCTCTGGGCGAAGTGATGGAGTCATCAAACTTACGATGATGGCGTTGTCGCTAAGTTGTTTGATCTCTTTATCGGTGGGGGCCGCTACCTTCAAGACAACCTGGCTAGACCAGGCATCCTTCGTGGTTCCAATTTTTGCTCCCGCCTGCACATATGCAGAGTCGGGGAAGGTCGATAGGGTTCCCGCCTGGGACTCAACTATCACCTTGTAGCCAAGTTCGATAATGGCCTTAACCGTTGCTGGGGTAGCAGAAACGCGGGTTTCCCCGTCTTGTTCCTTAATCACGCCTATTTTCATCATTTACCAATCTTTACCTATTTTTCTGCGCAACCGAGGAGGTTTCAGATAATTGGATTTCTTGCGTGCTTAACCTAAAAAAATATTCGCAAAACGTAATGTTTTCAGCCATTTAGTGTAATTTGTAATTTACGGCGTCAAAAAACACCTTTGAACCCAAGGGGAATCATGGTTAAGTCACTGATCGCAAAGCTTTCCGCAGTTGCTGTACTTTCGCTGTCACTAGTCGCTTCTGCGGGTGCTGCTTCTAACGCAGCGGTGGATGCATCCGGTTGGGTCTCGGCATACGTCGACGCTCCAGCTGTTCAAAACTCGTACATAACGGGTAACTGGATCAACTTCGACTCGGGTTGCCCTCTTGTCTGGCCGGGAATCGGCACCACAGACGTGGCTTGCAGCTCGACTGGTCCAGATGGTTACGGCGGCGCATCCACCCAGGCGATTGTGCCAACCAGGGGAGGCAACGGAACCAATTACGCAACAGTTTGGCCAGGTGCGCCGATGACCCTCACGCTCAATGAACCTGCGACCTACTTTGGCCTTTGGTGGAGCGCCGGAGACGGAAACAATCTGCTCGAGTTCTACAGCGGTAACACTCTGGTCGGAACCTTCTCTTTCGAAAGCCTCATGACTGCTCTCCAAAGTCAAACTCTTCAGAGTGATGGAAACAACGGGCCCACCTATGACACCCAGGACTACTATGGCAACCCCGTTAACACCGCTGACGGCGGTGAGCCGTTTGCTTACCTTCACGTTTTTGCAACCGCTGGAAAAACCTTCGACAAAGTAGTGGTCACTCAAATAACCGGTGGCGGTTTTGAATTCGACAATGTCATGGTGTCTTTCGCCCAGACCGCTAGTGCCGGAACCCTGGTTCACATCGCAGGCCCAGTCGAGGACGTCGTCGTAGAAGACAACACTCCGACACCCCCT
>CAIJJH010000015.1 GCA_903820955.1 uncultured Micrococcales bacterium | reverse complement strand
GACACCAGGGTCGCTACCGCGGTGCCCATGAGGAGATCGCCCGGAAGATCCTTGTAGGTTTTGGCGAATTCGTAGAATCCGCTGGCCAACACGGCCGGCACGGCAAGCAGAAAGCTGTAGCGAGCCGCGGTCTTGCGGTCAAATCCCATGAAGAGACCAGCCGAGATCGTGCCACCCGAACGAGAGACCCCTGGAATCACCGCAAGCATTTGACCGAGGCCGAAGATCAGGGCGGATTTGCCTGTCAGCTTCTCGATGCCCTTGGTCTTTGTGCCAATGCGGTCGGCGAGCAGTAAGACGAGGCCAAAGAAAATCAGCATGAAGGCGGCGACGGTTAGGTTTCGCAATTGGTTTTCGATGAAGTCCTTGAACGCCAACCCGACGACGACCACTGGAATCGTGCCGATGATCACGTACCAGGCTAGTTTGGCGTCCGCCGTTTTATCTTTCTTGAAACCGCTCGAGAACCAGGCTTTGATTAGCCGCCAGATGTCTTTGGCGAAGTAAATCAGCACGGCTAATTCAGTGCCCAATTGAATCGTGGCAATAAAGGCCGTCAGGGCAGGCTTGTCGAGCTGCAGGTTCATCAGAGTTGTGGCGAGCTGCAGGTGCGCGCTCGAAGAAATAGGCAAAAACTCGGTAAGCCCTTGGATTAAGCCCAGGAGCAGGGCTTGGATGAAGGTCATTCGTCTTCGGCCAGTTCAAAAGGCAGAAACTCGTTGAAGGAATCTTGCAGGGACTCCTCGTAGTCAAGGAATGCCTCCTGCAACCGCTGATATGACAACTCCACGGCTGGGTCGTCTTCGCCTCTTCGACCCGAGACGGCCTCGAAATGACGCTCGAGGGCGCCGATGAACTGCTGGAGTGTCAACCTAGGTTCTTTGGCCATGTAGCCAACCTAATACGAGTTTTGCCAGTAATCCAGCATTGGATAGGCCTGTCGGAATAGTGGTAACATTTTCTCTTGTTGCCGGTGTCGAAAGACACCTGACACCTGTCCGGGTGGCGGAATGGCAGACGCGCTAGCTTGAGGTGCTAGTCCTCGCAAGGGGGTAGGGGTTCAAGTCCCCTTTCGGACACGTAGCTTGAGACAGCTAACAGAGTGAGGCCCTGTTCTTTACGAACGGGGCCAAAACTTTTTACGCCACCGATTCAATCATTTTTGCTAGGACCTGCTTCGGTCCGGCCAGAACCAGGTGCTCAAGGTTTCGCTTGGCACCAGGCTCCCCCACTCGAGCTCCGGTTTTGTTATAGATACCGATTTGCGAGCCGATGTAGCGCTTGGAGTCGATGTCCAAGACCTCCACGTGGCCGCGTTTCGAGCAAATTTCGATCAATTCGTCACGGCTAAGCCAGGATTCGTTGTTGTAGCTGAGGATTATGGTCTCGGCGTTGACATCACCCAACGTCTTCGCGATCGCGGCTGGCATGGTCGGCCTCGAATTGAATGCGCTACGAAACTCCTGCCCCCGCACGTCCAAGCGTTTATTTGCGATTCCGTAGGTCTCGGGCTTGTCCCAGCGCACCAGAGACTCCCAGACGTGATAGTTGCCGAAGTAGCGGTGTTGGTTGTAGGGCGGGTCGATGTAGGCGATGTCCACGTTCGCTAACCTAGCGGTGAGTTCGAGGGCGTCGCCCTGAACTGCAACGCCTTGACCCGCAAGAAGTACGGGATCTTTTAGTTCCAATAGGTGCTTGCTACGGTGTGACCAGTTCTTCAGGTAAGCCATCTGCACGCCGGTCGTGCTGTCTACGCGATCAGCCGCGAGGATCAGTGAGGCCAGAAGTGGCGCCTCGAGCCAGGTGCCACTGTAATCACTGGCAATCTTCTCGCGCACGACGTCCACGCGCTCGCCATTGAACGGTTGGAAGTAGCGAGAGTCGATGCAAAAGCTCTGGGTGAAGTAGCCGGCGGCTGGAGTTAGAGAGTTCAGCTGCGAGATCGCATCGAGCAGTTCCGAGTGGTTGGCTGTTTCGCCATCTAGAGCGATCCAGGTGTCACCGAAGACCTTCGAATAACTTGCCGAATCGAGACTGGTCACGTGCATGCCCAACGTCTTCATGGCTTGCGCGACTCTCGTAGTGCCCGTAAACAGGTCAAGGCCCGTGCTTGCGCCACTGGCCTCGAGAAGTTTGGTAAGCAAAGGCACCAGCGTGCGCTTTGAACCCAGGTACTTAATCACGAGAACAATCTTCACCCATTGCTCTTCTAGACTTGAACAAATGTCTGAAGATCTTGGTGCCGCCGCGCAATACGCTCTAGAGCACGCCAAGAGCGCCCTGGCTGGTAAAGCGCTCGCCGTGCTAACCGGTGCTGGTATCTCAACCGATTCGGGAATCCCCGACTACCGGGGTCTTGGCAAGGTCGCAAGGCATCCGATGACCTACGACGCATTCATGGGCTCTGGCGAAGGAAGAGTGCGATACTGGGCCAGATCCTTTGTCGGCTGGAGCCGAATATCCGACGCGCAACCAAACCAGGGACACTACGCGCTCGCCGAGGCCGAAAAGGCCGGACGAATCGACCAATTGATCACTCAAAATGTTGACCAACTTCACCAGCGCGCGGGTTCCCAGAAGGTTATCGACCTCCACGGTCGGCTGGATCTGGTGAAATGTATGGCTTGCGGCTTCGGTTTTTCGCGAATCGAGATGGATGAGCTACTCCAGTCGCTGAATCCTTCGATAAGCAAAGATCTAAACATTGAGTTCAGCCCGGACGGCGATGCCGAAATCGAAGCGGTCTCTGGTTTTGTGGTGCCCGGTTGCCCCAAGTGCGGAGGAATTCTGAAGCCGGACGTCGTCTTCTTTGGCGAAAACGTGCCGCTGGAACGGGTAGAACGCTCGGTGGCCGCGATTGACAGGGCCGAGGTGCTCTTGATAGTCGGCACCTCCCTAGCCGTGAACAGTGGTTTCAGGTTCGCTCGCCAGGCCGCCAAGGCTGAAAAGCCGATAATTGTCGTCAACGTCGGGCCAACCAAGGCCGACGTGCTTGCCACGGTGAAGCTGGAGGTGAATAGCTCGGTTGTCCTCCCCCTGCTCTTCTCATGACGACTACATACATCGGCCTATTCAGGCACGGTCAAACCGACTGGAACATTGATTTCAGACTCCAGGGCACCAGCGACATACCAATGAACGAAACTGGGCTGGAACAGGTCAAAACAGCCACACGGGCGCTTGCAAGCGACTGGGAGGTGGCAATCACCTCTCCGCTTGGCAGAGCCGTTCAAACCGCTCAGATCGCCACAGAATATCTAGGCCTGGAGACCGCTCAGGTCGAGCCACTGCTACTCGAAAGAAGTTTCGGTGATGCCGAGGGAATGCTCTACGAGGATTGGCGCGAGCTTTTGGCGCAGGCTGCCGTGCCAGGTTGCGAAAGTATCGCCGATCTTGAAACGCGCTGCCACCGCCTGCTTGAAAAACTCGTTCTAGAACACGCTGGTCAACGCGTCCTGGCCGTCTCTCACGGTGCGCTGATTCGCAAGGTTTTGAACCTGGTATCGAAGAACGAGTTCCCTCGAGAGGGCGAGCGGCTCGGTAACGCTTCGCTTTCGGTAATAGCCTTCGATGGTTCGCACTGGCGAATCGAAGATTATCGGCCGCACACCCGCGTTTAGAGGCTTTGAATCAGCTTTAGCAGACTCGTTGCCGAGTCGTCCCAGTTGTATTTGCTCGCTTGGGCCCGAAGTCTTTTTGCGCTGATCGGCTTGGTCGCGAGGGTTGCGAGCTTGGCGGCAAAATCCTCTGGCGAATTTGGATCGAAGAAGACTCCCGCTGGGCCGGCAACCTCGTGGAAGATCGCTATGTCGCTGACCAAAACTGGAACGCCTCGCTCCATTGCTTCGACCAGCGGAATTCCGAAACCTTCGTCGAGGGACGCGCTCACCAGAGCCGTCGCCGAATCCAAGAGTGCGTGGTACTCCTCGTCTGTTACGCCGTTGTGAAAGATTACCTTCGCGCCATGAGTAGCCGCCAGGGCTTCAAGCTCGGTTTGTCGTGTTGGAGCGACCCGACTGAGCAGGTGGAGTTTGTATTCGGGATTGAGACCCGCTCCCCTGATAAGCGTTTCGACATTTTTGTATGACATGAAGGTACCCAT
>CAIJJH010000014.1 GCA_903820955.1 uncultured Micrococcales bacterium | reverse complement strand
GTTCAGGACTGGGTTCTTCGCTACCCACTAGTTTCGGGCCAGGGTAACTTTGGTTCGCCGGGTAACGACCCAGCCGCCGCTCCTCGATACACCGAGTGCCGCATGGCAAACCTTGCCCTCGAGATGGTTCGCGACATCGACGAAGACACCGTCAACTTCCAAGACAACTACGACGGACGCACCCAAGAGCCGACGATTCTGCCAAGCCGAATCCCGAACCTGCTAATCAACGGCTCGATCGGTATCGCGGTTGGTATGGCCACAAACATTCCGCCTCACAACCTACGCGAAGTCGCCTCTGGCGCCCAGTGGTTCCTCGAGAACCCGAACGCAACTCAAGAAGAGCTCCTAGCCGCCCTCATGCAGCGCATCAAGGGCCCAGACTTTCCGACCGGAGCACAGATTCTTGGCACCCGCGGAATCATCGATGCCTACACAACCGGTCGCGGCTCGATCACCATGCGCGCCATCGTCAACGTTGAAGAACTCCACGGCCGCACCTGCCTAGTGGTCACCGAACTGCCTTACCAGGTGAACCCAGACAACCTCGCCCAGCGCATCGCTGAGCTCGTCAAGGAGGGCAAGCTTTCCGGCATCGCCGATATTCGCGACGAAACCTCTGGCCGTACCGGCCAGCGCCTGGTCATCGTTCTTAAGCGTGACGCCGTAGCGAAGGTTGTTCTAAACAACCTTTACAAGATGACCCCGCTCCAAGAAAACTTCGGCGCCAACATGCTGGCCCTGGTCGACGGAGTCCCTCGCACACTCAGCCTCGACGGCTTCATTCGTTACTGGGTTGAACACCAGATTGAAGTCATCGTTCGCCGCACCCAGTTCAGACTTCGCAAGGCCGAAGAACGAGCCCACATTCTGCGCGGCTACCTAAAGGCCCTCGACGCACTAGATGCGGTTATCGCCCTGATTCGCAAGAGCCCAACCGTTGACGACGCCCGAGAAGGCCTGATGAAGCTCCTCAAGATCGACGACCTTCAGGCTCGTGCAATCTTGAACATGCAGCTTCGTCAGCTTGCCGCTCTCGAGCGTCAGAAGATCATCGACGAAGCCGCCGAACTCGAAGCGCTAATCGTCGAGTACAAGGCGATCATCGCCGACCCGGTTCGTCAGCGCTCGATCATCAGCGAAGAACTCGCCGAGGTTGTCACCCGCCACGGCGACGACCGCAGGTCGGAGATCATCTTCACCGGCGACGGAACCATGAACATGGAAGACCTGATCCCAGAAGAAGAGATGGTCATCTCGCTCACCCGCGGCGGCTACATCAAGCGCACCAAGAGCGACAACTACCGCTCTCAGCACCGCGGCGGCAAGGGCGTTAAGGGTGCGAACCTTCGTGCAGACGACGTCGTTGAGCACTTCTTTGTCACGACAACTCACCACTGGCTCCTGTTCTTCACCAACAAGGGCCGCGTCTATCGTGCCAAGGCCTACGAGGTTCAAGAGGCCGGCCGCGATGCCAAGGGCCAGCACGTAGCTAACCTGCTTTCACTGCAGCCAGACGAGTCCGTCGCTCAGGTTCTAGACATGAAGGATTACAAGGCTTCGCCTTACCTGATCCTGGCTACCCGCGAAGGCCTGGTGAAGAAGACCTCGCTTGAGGCCTACGACACCGCCCGCACCGGTGGAATCATCGCAATCAAGCTTCGCGAAGGCGACGAACTGGTCAGCGCGATGCTGGTTTCAGAAAGTGATGACCTCCTACTTGTCAGCCACAAGGGCATGAGCATCCGCTTCTCGGCAAACGACGAAAGCATGCGCCCAATGGGCCGCGACACCTCGGGTGTTATCGGCATGCACTTCAGAACAGGCGACTACCTACTCAGCGCCGACGTAATCAACGATTCCGACGACACCTTCGTCTTCGTCGTCACCGAGGGCGGCTTTGCCAAGCGCACGGCCGTTGGCGAATACCGCCCGCAGAACCGAGGTGGCTTGGGCATCAAGGTTGCCAAGCTCGAAGAGAAGCGCGGCGACCTAGTCGGTGCCCTGATCGTGACCGATGAAGACGAAGTCCTAGTCGTTCTAAACAGCGGTAAAGTTGTCAGGTCTCAGGTAAGCGAGGTCCCGGCAAGGGGCCGCGACACCATGGGCGTAGTCTTTGCAAGGTTCCAAGATGAAGACTCGGTTCTAGGCCTAGCCAAGAACTCCGAGCGCAACCTAGAATCAACCGCAGAAGACACAATCGAAGACTCAACCGAAGTCACCGAAGTTGCAGAAGAAGGAGAGGCCAGCGAATGAGCCGATTCAGCCGCAAAGGCTCGACCACCCCAACCAAGCAGGTCAAGCTAAAGCTAGTCCAGATCGAGTTTTGGTCTGCGATTCGCATGGGTTTCATGGTCAACCTCGCCCTCGGGGTCGCAATCATTGTAGGTTTCGTAGCCTTCTGGTTCATCCTTTCGAGCAGCAGCGTAAACAATCTGCTCAGCCAGGTTGGTGTTGGTGAGGGCGGTTCTCTAATTAGCCTTCCGCAGATGGTCTCCTACGGTTTCATCGTGGCAATCATCAACATCGTTGCCGGAACCCTCCTAAGTGGCGTTCTAGCAATGGTTTACAACCTGATTGCCCGCTTCACCGGCGGACTCGCAGTCGGTTTAACCAACAACTAAAAGGTTTTTCTTTTCGGTTTGAACCGCGGCCATTATTCGCGTAAAGTTGAAAAGGCTCTAGGGGCCTATAGCTCAGGTGGTTAGAGCGCTTCACTGATAATGAAGAGGTCGGAGGTTCAAGTCCTCCTAGGCCCACGAAAGATTGCGAAAGCAATTGATCAAGGGGACTTAGCTCAGTTGGTAGAGCACCTGCTTTGCAAGCAGGGGGTCAGGGGTTCGACCCCCCTAGTCTCCACAAAAGGGAAAGACCAGTCAGAAATGGCTGGTCTTTTTCTTTTCGCTGGGCATAGTGTTTAGGGGTGATGGAACGAGACAGCGACAATTGGACGCCCCGAAAGGGCTGGGCCCAGAACTACAGAAAGTTTCGTTGGCTCAACCTCGTAGTGCCTATCCTGACCCCGATGGGTTTGGTCTGTATCTTCTTGTTTGGTTACATCACTTTCGCTGTGATTTCTTTGGTCGTAGCAGCGTTCTCGTGGTTTGACCTGGCAAAGAGCGCCAAGGTTCCTTGGAAGCGATCGGCCTGGCGCGGCTTCGCCCTCGCCCTCGTATTGGTTGCCGTTTACATGATGGTTCTGTACTTCAACCCGCAGTTCGGGATGTAGTTGGGCGCTAGTCTGACTAGGTGATGAAAACCCCCTGGCGCAAGCTCTACATTCTTTCGACCGCCGGCGCCCTATCTTGGCTGGGTAGTGCGCTCACAACCTTTGCTGTGATTCTGCGCGACAAGGACACCGTGGGAGCGGGCGGCGTATCGGTCTACCTTCTCGCCTTTGGCTTGCCAACGATCTTCATGGCGCCCGTCTCTGGCTTGATTGCCGATAAGTTTTCTTCGCGACAGGTGATTATCCCTGCTCTAGCGGTCATGGGTTTGAGCTCCGGATCGCTGGCCATTGGGCTACCGGTTTGGTGGACTCCCATCGCGCTGTTAATTACCGCCTCAGCCGGAACCCTAGTCGCTCCAGCTATGCAGGCCGTCCAAGTTACCGTTACCAACCCCGACGACTTACCAAGAGTCACAGGGCTGATGCAGTCGATGGCATCTTTCGGAACCCTGTTCGCCCCGGCATTGGGCGGCATTTTGGTGACAACATCTGGCTACTTCTGGCCGTTCGTCATTGACGCGATAAGTTTTTGGTTTCTTGCCGCTGCGTTCTTTGCTATCGGGTTGAATCGCAAGGCTGTGAAGCACGAAGTCGGCGAGAAGCTCAGCGCAATGGCCGGTATTCGATTCGTGTTTAGCGATCGCCTAATTCGAGCAATCGTCGTCCTAGTGAGCGTTCTGATCATCGCTCTCGGCTCATTCAACGTGGGCGAAGTGTTCCTTATCAAAGATGAGCTACACGCCAGCAACTTAATCTACGGAATAGTTGGTGCATCGTTCGCCGCCGGCAGCATAATCGGCGCAGTTCTCACCGCAGCAATCAAGCTCAACAAGAGATTCCACGCGATGGCCGTGATTGTTGGCATTGCGGTTTTGGTTCTAGCCATTCTTGGCTTCGCGCTTGCCCCAAACTGGGGCATTGCCATTGCTCTTGCCTTGGCTACCGGTGTCGGCAACTCCGTTCTTAACGCATACGCAATCAGCATCGTCATGACTCGTTCTCCGCAAGAAATGCTCGGACGCGTGATGGCGGCGATTGATGCGATTATCCAGAGCGGCAGCGTGATTGGCATCGTCCTCTCGGGTATCGCGATTTCGTTCTTCCACGTGCGTCCGGTGCTGTTGGTCTGTGGAATTCTCTCGGCAATCATCCTGGCGATATTTGCACCAGACGTTATTCGCTTTGGCAGGAGTTTCAAAGAAGACGAGGTCGGAGGACAATAGGGTTATGGAATCTTTAGCGTATTTGGTAATGGGCATCCTCGCTTTTATCTTGGCACTAGCTATAGCCGCTGTTATCTTGAGCGTGCTGTCTTGGTCGGGCAAGATCAACAAGGCCTGGGGCTTTGCTTCCACGGGCATGCTGTTGCTGGTCACAATCGGGGCATTTAGCCTCTCGATGCAACTTGGCTTGGTGCCGACCATTCCGCTATTGGTCTCGATTGGCTTTTTGGCATTCAAGAAGAAGGCAAATTAGTTGCTGGCTTTTCTGCCGGGTTTTCTCACCGGTCTGTCACTGATTATTGCCATTGGCGCTCAGAACGCTTTTGTGATTCGTCAGGGGTTGACCCGGTCTCACGTGTTTCTGGTCGTTGCCATCTGCTCGATCGCCGACATCGCGCTCATTTGCTTGGGTATCGGAGGGCTCGGCGCACTGATTACTTCGTTGCCTTGGCTACTTGAGGTGATTCGATGGTTCGGCGTCGCCTACTTGGCTTGGTTCGGTTTTAGATCTGCTCGAGCCGCTTTCAAGAACGAGAGTCTCGATGCGGCTGGGGCTGCCGAGCAGTCACGAGTGAAGGTCGTCACCACGGTTTTGGCTCTGACTCTGCTGAACCCACACGTTTACTTGGACACCGTTATCTTGGTCGGTAGCATCGGTAACCAGTTCGGTGACAACAAGTGGTTCTTTGCGGCTGGGGCTTCGTTGGCGAGTGTGGTTTGGTTCACAACTGCGGGGTTTGGTGCAAAGGCTGCTTCAAGGCTGATGTCAAAACCGGTGTTCTGGCGAATTCTCGATGTCTTCATCGCCATCGTCATGTTTGGCGTCG
>CAIJJH010000013.1 GCA_903820955.1 uncultured Micrococcales bacterium | reverse complement strand
CTCTACCGACTGAGCTAGGGTGGCGCGGCATAGAAAGTTTAGCCCAAAGCTTGCGACTTGATTCGGGCAAGTCGGTCTAGCGCGGCCTGTTCGATAGGTGATTCTGGGCCGATCATTAGGCGAATTGTCTTGAGCAGAATCCTGGTTGCCGGAACCACTAGGCGATTCGGCTTTTTGAGGCCGAGGAGTTGTCTTTGGTTGTCTTTGAGCGATGCGACAGCGGCGGCGAAGAGCAGAAAGTAGGCGGGTCTGGTCAAGATCGGAAGTGGCGGACGTTTTATAAAGGAGACGACGCGCTTGGTCAACTCATCGGCACGTAGGCAATCGAATTCTGCAATCTGAGCTTCGAGCTCTAGGAACGTGTGTGGGGTCTTGGTTAGACCGAGAGGTGTTACCGAGCGGCCCCACTGTTCGACGTATTCGTCGGGGTCGACCTTTTCGTCGCAGAGCAGGTTATGAGCCACCAGGAAAGATTCGGTGAACGCTAGATGCACCCAGAGCAGGAGGTCTGGGTCGGCGGCCCGGTATGAAACAGGTTTGTCTTTCTTGACGTATTCGCCCTTGACTCGTTCGTGCAGTCGATTGACTCGGTTGGCTTCACCGGCGACGGCCTCGTGCGAGCCGAACGTGGTAACCGTCAGCCAACGGATGGTTCCTGAGAGCCGCCCTAGGGCGTCCTGTTCGTATCTGGAGTGTTGAGCAACGCCGGCTAACGAGCCGGGATGCAGAGCCTGCATCAGGAGCGCGCGGATTCCGCCAACCAGGGTTCCGAAGTCACGGTGAACCACCCACGGGGCGTCGCCAGGCTCAAAGAGACCGCCAGTTTCGCCCGCGCCAATTGTTTCTAGCCAAGGCGGGACACCTTGGGGGTCACCCGATAAGAGGCGTCTGAATCGGATCGAGAAAAACTCCTGAACCCTGTTGTTTTTCAGCACCTAGGTTCACGTGCGGGTAGCTTGGCGTTGATCAAGAAGTTGTCGACCGTGTTAGAGACGCAGGTGTTCGATCGACCGTAGGCGGTGTGGCCTTCGCCCTGGAAGGTTAAGAGGAAGCCTTTGGCAAGGACCCCGTGGGCTAGGTGAACCGACTGCTGGTATGGGGTTGCCGGGTCACCCGTGGTACCGATAACCATGATTGTCGGAGCGCCCTTGGCGGCGTAGCTCTTAGGAGGCTTTACGGCCGGGTAGGCCCAGCGAGCGCACAGCTCGGCGCCGTTTTGCCAGTAACGACCGAGGGTCGGGCTAGCCGCAATCATTCTTGCGTTCTGTGCGGCCTGTGCTGAGGCGCTCGCGTCGGAGCGACCATCTAGGCAACTAACCGAAATGAAAGCCTCAAACTCGTTCGAGTTGTAGGTTCCGTTGGCGTTGCGGTCGTTGTAGAAATCGGCCAGCTGCAAGAACGTATCGGCGCTGTTGGAGTCGAATGCTTGATTGAAGGCTTGGGTTAGGTAACCCCAGTAATCATTCGAATAAAGCGTCAGATACATTCCGGTTGACACAACGGCATAACCGCCCGGGCGCCCGCTGGTCGTGGTCAACGGCTCAAGTTCAACTTTGGTGAGTAGGTCCGAGATTTTCGCCAAACCCTGGGCGACTGTTCCGTGGAATGGGCAATCGGTTTGGTTGTTGATGCAATCGGTCATGTAGTTGTGAAGCGCAAGGTCAAATCCCTTTAGCTGGTTGAAACTCTGGTCTTCGTCAGAAACCGTCGGGTCAACGGCTCCATCGAGGACGAACCTGCCGACCTTGGTCGGGAACAGGGTTGCATAAGTGGTGCCCAAGAATGTGCCGTATGAGAAGCCAAGATAGTCGAGCTTGGACTGCTTGAAGACGGCCCGCAGCACATCTAGATCCTTGGCTGCCGAAACGGTGTCGATATGGGCCAAAAGCGGGCCGGAGTTCTTTTTGCAGGCCGCGACAAACTTGGTGATCGCAGTCTTTGTAGCGGCTCTCTCGCCTGGGCTCCCGACTAAGAAACCGGTGTCATTGTAGAGAAAGTCGTCTTTACCAGCGGTGTCATAACACTTGACCGGGCTCGAGCCTTCGGTTCCTCTAGGGTCGAAGCCGACAATGTTGTAGGCCTTGCGCAGGGCCTTGGTGCCGATGCTCGTCAGGTTGTCTCGAACGAATGCGACTCCGGAGGCGCCTGGGCCACCCGGGTTAATAAACAAGTACTTTTTGACGCCAGCGACCGGCTTGTAAGTGAAAGCAAGTTTGAAGGTTGGTCCAGTTGGCTTCGCCCAATCCACCGGCACTTTGATGGTTCCGCAGAGTAGGCCGCCACAATTGGTGGTGACGAGTTTCTGGCTGTAGATCGAGGCCGTGCTGGCAGCCTGAGCACTACTGGAAGGTTGCGTGCAACCGGAAACGGTTACCGCCAAAAGAACTGTGGCGAAAGTTCCAAACAGTTTCTTGAACATTCATCTCCTTCTTAGAGTCGAGGCTAGCGCATCCAAAACGGTCGAATCCTTGACGTTTCGGTTGATTCTGGCTCGAGCCTGCTCGATTGCATCGAGTTTGGTGATGGTTTGGGGTGAGGTGCTGTTGCTGGCGAGGTCGGTTAGCTCCTTGGCCAGATCGTCGTTGACTAGCTCGACTCCCCCGCCGAGTTGCAGGGTCAAGACGTCTCGGTAGAGGGCGAGAAGGTCTACAAAGATGCGGTCAAGGGCGTCGCGAAGGCTTCGGCTGTTGCGTCGCTTTTGGGCTTCTTCTAGAGCCTTGAACTCGGTTCTGAACCCTACAGGGATTGGGTCGGCAGGGGTCAGGCCGATGCTGTGAAGTAGGGCGGTGCGCTCCTCTTCATCCTTCTCTTTGGCGAGCGAAAGGGCGTCCTTCTTGGCTAGGTCTAGCCATCGCTCTGAGGCGATTACGGCATCGGTTACGTCTGCGATCTTGATCGCGGCAAGCAGAGTTTCGCGCCTGCGTGATCGAGCTTCGGGGCTAGTGGCTAGACGCCTCGCCATGCCAACGTGACTCTGCGCCTCGGCGGCGGCTTGACGAGCGAGTTTCGCGTCAATTCCGTCGCGCTCGATAAGAAGCCTTGCCACGTCGTCCACGGCTGGCACCTTGAGCCCGACCCTGCGAACTCGCGACCTGATCGTCGGCAGCATGTCTACTTCGGAAGGCGCGCAAAGAATCCAAATCGTGTTTGCGGGCGGTTCTTCGAGAGTTTTTAAGAGGACGTTGGATGCGGTTGGATGCATTCGATCGGCGTCTTCGATAATCAAGATCTTGAATTTGCCTAGCGCCGAGCCGAAGGCCGCTGATTGAACCAGCTCGCGGATCTCGGCGACCGCGATCTGCACCTTGTCGGTGCTCAAAACTGCGATGTCGGGGTGAGTGCCAGCCTTGGCAAGCGTGCAGGAGTGGCAGGTTCCGCAACCTTCGTCTTTGCACTGCAGTGCGGTGGCGAAAGCGAGTGCCAGGTTGCTACGACCAGAACCTGGCGGGCCGCTGACCAACCAGGAGTGGAAGACACCCTGGTCGCGGCGCTTTACCGCCAGAGCCACCTGACCGACGGCTACTTCTTGCCCAGCGAGTTCGTCCCAGAATGGAGCAAGACACATGAAAGTGACACTGAGACTCTCG
>CAIJJH010000012.1 GCA_903820955.1 uncultured Micrococcales bacterium | reverse complement strand
GAACGCGCCGACTCAAAATCGGTTATCGGTTCGCATTTGGAGCGAAGGACCGGGTCGCCGTAGAGGCGAATTTCGCGAACAGCCAAAACTATTCGGCTACTACCAGGCCGTCGACTACGTGAGCGGCGAGCAACCGGGCAGCAGTTCTGGTCTGCTTCTTCAGTTGATCCCACTTGATAACCGAACCGGCAGCCAGAGCTGGGTCGTAAGGAATTCGGACTACCTGACGAACACGAGTCTTGAAGTGCTGTTCGATTTCGTCGAGCTTGACCAACTGGGTGGCCTGGGTCGCGGTGTTCAGAGCCACAACAGCGTTGCGCACTAGGTCGCCGTAACCGTTCGCTTCGAGCCAGGTCAGGGTCTCTGAAGCTAGACGCGCCTCATCAACCGAACCGCCAGAGACAATCACGAGACCGCTTGCTCGCTGCAGGGTCGGGCGCATTACCGAGTGGACGATTCCGGTACCGCAGTCGGTCAGGACGATGCTGTAGTAACGAGCCGCCATATCGGCGACCACGTTGTAGTCACCCTCCGAAAAAGCCTCGGAGAGCATTGGGTCGGAGTCTGAGGCGAGAACATCGAGACGGGTCGCGTCGCGAGAAACCATGGTCGAAAATTCGGTGAAGCCGTCGATTGCGGCGGCTTTGTTAACCACATCGCGAACTGTGAACCGAGTGCCTCGGCTCACGCGCTCGGCTAGGGTTCCACGGTCTGGGTTGGCGTCGATCGCGACCACACGGTCTTCACGCACCAGAGCCATCGCCATTCCAAGCAGAGTAGTGACAGTGGTTTTGCCTACGCCACCCTTGCGGGTAAGCACAGGAACGAACTTGGCTCCGCCGACAAAGTGGGCCGAAATTCTGGCGTCAACAGCCTTGCGTTCGCGAGCTTTCAACGAATCGCCCGGGTTGATTAGCTTGAGAGTGACGTAGTAGACGAAGCGACGCATCGCACCCTCGGGCGCTGGTCGGTTTCTCGGGCTGACATCGAGTAGTCGGTCTGCGGTAAGCATCGCCGCTGGCTCTGGCTGATCGAAGGCTTCGCCGCGAAGGCTGTCACGCCTTGAATAGGTGCTTCGCGGAGTTTCGACCGGCCCGGTGACTGGCTTTGGATCTTCGGTAATGACGGCGACGGAAGCGGTGGCAGGGGCTACATCGATAGCCCCAGCGTCGATCGCACCCTCGACTAGAGAGTGCCCCTCGATGGCGGTGTCTTGCTCCTGCGCCTTCTTCGACTTCTTGTCACGAAATGCCACGTAAAACTCCTTATGAACGAACCCAAGTCTAAACGCTCGCGGGTTTATTCGCTTTCAACTACGAGAATCAGGTCTCCGGCTTCGACAGCTTGTGTTCTTGGCATCGCGATTCGCCTGACGATGCCCGCCACGCTAGAGGTGATGGTCGCCTCCATCTTCATGGCTTCAATGCTGGCTACCGCCTGCCCTACCTCGACGTGAGCGCCTTCGACGGTCTGAACGGTGACCGTGCCCGAGAACGGTGCGGCAACGTGTCCGAGTTTGCTCGGGTCGGCCTTTTCTGCCGAAGCAACCGAAACCTGGATCTTGTTGTCGCGGATGTTGATTGGGCGCAGCTGACCATTCATGGTGGCCATCACGGTTCTGAAACCCTTGGCGTCCGGAGTTCCGATCGCCTCGAGCTCGAAGTAGAGGCGAATGCCCTTGGCCATCTCGACCACGTGCTCGCGTCCCGGCTCCAGTCCGTACAGGTAGTCCACGGTGTCGACCTGGTCTAGGTTGCCGTAGGTGTCGCGGAATCGACGGAAATCGGCGGTAGGCCCGGCGAATAGCAGTCGGTTTAGAGTTTCACGTCTGATTTCGGAGCTGCCGCGAAGGGCATCAAGATCGGTCGGGCTCACCTCGGTCACACCGAACTTCAGATTCTTGCCTTGCAACACCTTGGTGCGGAAAGGCTCTGGCCAGCCACCGGGTAGGTCACCGAGCTCGCCGGCCATGAAGCCGACCACCGAGTCGGGAACGTCGTAGTTTTGCGGGTTTTCGGCGAAGTCCTTTGGGTCGGCGTTGACCGCGACCAGGTGAAGTGCGAGATCGCCAACCACCTTGGAAGATGGAGTCACCTTGGTTGGGCGACCGAGAATCTCGTTTGCCGCCGCGTACATGTCTTCGACCTTTTCGAACTGATTGCCGAGGCCAAGCGAGATTGCCTGCTGACGAAGGTTCGAAAGCTGACCGCCTGGGATCTCGTGTTTGTAAACGCGACCCGTTGGGCCCGGCAGTCCAGATTCGAAGGGCTAGTAAACCAGTCGCACGGACTCCCAAAACGGCTCCATGGCGGTAACCGCGTCGAGAGTGATTCCGGAGTCTCGTTCGGTGTGCTCGAGAGCGGCAATCAGCGCAGAGGCCGACGGCTGTGAGGTGGTTCCGGCCATCGGTGCCGAGGCTACGTCCACGGCGTCTACACCGGCGTCAATCGCAGCCATGAGAGTCGCTAGTTGACCACCCGCGGTGTCGTGGGTGTGCAGGTGAACGGGAAGGTCGAATCGCTCTCGCAGCGCGCCTACCAGCTTGGTGGCAGCTGCCGGGCGCAGAAGACCGGCCATGTCTTTGATTGCTATGACGTGCGCTCCGGCATCGACGATCTGCTGTGCAAGACCGAGGTAGTAATCGAGCGTGTAGAGCTTCTCATTTGGGTTCAAAAGGTCTGCCGTGTAGCAGAGCGCGACCTCGGCAACCGCGGTGCCGGTTTTCAAGACGGCCTCGATTGCCGGTCTCATCTGGTCGACGTCGTTTAGTGCGTCGAAGATTCTGAAAATGTCCACGCCGGTAGCCGCAGCCTCGGCGACGAAGGCCTCGGTGACTTCGGTTGGGTATGGCGTGTAACCCACGGTGTTTCGGCCGCGCAGCAGCATCTGAATGCAGAGGTTCGGAAGCGCTGCACGAAGAGCAACCAGGCGTTCCCAAGGGTCTTCGCCCAAGAAGCGCAAGGCCACGTCGTAGGTGGCTCCGCCCCAGGCCTCGACCGAGAGCAACTCGGGGGTGATTCTCGCGACATAGGGAGCTGCGGTCACCAAATCACGGCTTCGGACGCGAGTGGCCAAAAGTGACTGGTGTGCGTCACGGAACGTGGTGTCGGTGATCGCAACCGGCGTTTGCGCCCTAAGCGACTTTGCGAATTCCACCGGACCAAGCTCTAGAAGCCGCTGACGCGAACCGGCAGGTGCTGGCTTGGTCAGGTCGATTGACGGGAGCTTAGCGGCAGGAGTGAGCCGATCGTTTCTCGGGCCGTACGGCTGGTTCACCGTGACCTCGGCTAGGAACTGCAGAATCTTGGTGCCGCGGTCCTGCGAACCCCTCGCGGTGAAAAGCTCAGGGTGTTCGTCGATGAACGAGGTTGACAGATCGCCAGAACCAAAGATCGGGTCGGCCAAAACTGCCTGAAGGAAGGCGATGTTGGTTGAGACGCCTCGAATTCTGAACTCGGCGAGTCCACGGCGAGCGCGAACGACGGCTCCCGAGAAGTCTCGTCCCTTAGCAATCAGTTTCACCAGTAGCGAGTCGAAGTGCGGGCTCACCTCTGAGCCTGCCGAGATTGTTCCGCCGTCGAGACGAATTCCGGCGCCGCCCGGCGAGCGGTAGGTCGTGATCTTGCCGGTGTCTGGCCTGAAGCCCTGGTTCGGGTCTTCGGTGGTGATTCGGCACTGGATCGCAAATCCGTGCATCTTGATCTTGTCTTGGGTCAAACCTAGGTCGACCAGGGTCTCCCCCGCTGCGATGCGCATCTGGCTCTGCACCAGGTCGATGTCGGTGATTTCTTCGGTGACGGTGTGCTCCACCTGAATTCTGGGGTTCATTTCAATGAAGACGCGGGTTCCGGCGTTCGGGCCGACAGTGTCGATCAGGAATTCGACGGTTCCGGCGTTTGCGTAACCGACCTCGGTTGCGAAGGCGACCGCGTCCTTGTAGAGCGCCTGGCGCAGCTCTTCGCTGATCAGTGGAGCCGGAGCAATCTCAATAACCTTTTGGTTGCGGCGCTGAATCGAGCAGTCTCGCTCAAACAGGTGGACTACCCCGCCTTTGCCATCGGCGAGAATCTGAACCTCGATGTGGCGGGGTCTAAGAACCGCTTGCTCTAGGAATACTCTGGCGTCGCCAAAAGCGCTCTCGGCCTCGCGTGAGGCTTCGGCGAGCGCTGCTACTAGTTCGCCCTCGGTCTCGACACGGCGCATGCCGCGGCCACCGCCACCGGCTACGGCTTTGACGAATAGTGGAAACCCGATTGCGGCGGCTTCACCGACGAGTTCTTCGAGGTTTGCCGATTGAATCGAGTTTTTCAGCACTGGAACACCGGCGCGAATCGCGGCCTCCTTGGCGTTTACCTTGTTGCCGGCTAATTCGAGGACGTCAGCGCCAGGGCCGATGAAGGTGATGCCGTTTTCGGCGGCGGCTTTGGCCAATTCTGGGTTTTCCGAAAGAAAACCGTAGCCGGGATAAATTGCGTCTGCACCAGATTCTTTGGCTACTCGGATAATCTCATCAACGTCAAGGTATGCGCGGACAGGGTGGCCCTCGGCGCCGATCTGATAAGCCTCGTCTGCCTTGAGGCGGTGTGAAGAGTTGCGATCCTCGTAAGCGAACACCGCGACGGTTGCCACGCGAAGCTCATATGCCGCGCGAAATGCGCGAATGGCGATCTCGCCACGGTTGGCTACCAGGATCTTCTTGAACATTTCGTCCTAAGTGTCATTGAGCGAACATTGCGTTTTGGCGGTGTACCAAGAAAAGGTAGCCTATTAGCGTGCATGTTCTAAGCGTCAGCTCCCTAAAGGGGGGCGTAGGCAAGACCACGGTGGCCCTAGGTTTGGCTTCTGCTGCGTTTTCACGCGGTCTTCGCACTCTCGTGATTGACCTAGATACACAGTGTGACGCCACTACCGGCTTGGGTGCCATTGGGGAATTCAGCGAAACATCAGCTGATGTATTGCAGTCTCCCCGACACAACATTGTGCATAGAGCAATCGTAGCCTCTAGTTGGGGTAAAAATCAGCCTGGAACCATCGACGTGATGGTTGGCTCACCTCGCTCGCAGAGCCACGACAACCCATACCCGACCGTCAGCGAGGTTTGGCGCCTCGAAACCGCGCTAACCAAGGTTGAGCGCGAGTACGACATCGTCATCATTGACACTCCCCCTTCAATCAACGGGCTCACCCGCACAGCTTGGGTTGCCAGCGATCGCGTGCTCATTGTTTCGGAGCCCTCATTGTTCTCGGTGGTGGCCACCGATCGCACCATTCACGCCATCGAAGAACTGCGAAAGGTGCTCACTCCACGGCTTGGCGTGCTCGGCATCCTGATTAACCGTCTGAAGCCAGCCGCTCCAGAAAACGAGTTCCGAGTGAACGAGCTTCGCGAACGCTATGGCTCGCTGGTCGTTCCAACCCAAATTGAAGAACGCTCGTCGATTCAGCAGGCCACCGGTTCGGGCCGAGCAATTCACTCTTGGCCGGGCGCTAACTCGCAGGAGATTGCCGGCCAGTTCGAAGAGGTGCTGGACTTTGCCTTGGCCTCTTTTGCCAACCAGTCGCAGCGTCGACCGACTCGAGCCGAACGAAAAACTCAGCGGGTGAGCAGAATTATGCGAGGCCAGACTCTAGATCAGGTTTTGGAATTTGAAAATCAGCCCGAGGCCGAAGAAGGCTTAGAAAGCTAGACGGCTTTGCGGCTGCGTCGAGCAGAAAGTTCGTCGACATCGTCGAGGCTGCTCGGAATCATGTTGACCAATGTCGCCTCAACTTCGCGAAGCACCATGCCAACCGCGATTCCAAAGACGCCTTGGCCGCGGCCAACCAGGTCGATTACCTCGTCCTCGGTGGTGCAAAGATAAACACTCGCTCCGTCAGACATCAGAGTGATTTTGGCCAGGTCGTTGATTCCAGCAGCGCGCAATTGCTCAACGGCAAGGCGGATCTGCTGAAGCGAAACCCCGGTGTCTAGCAGTCGCTTGACGAGCTTCAGAACCAGGATGTCGCGAAAAGCGTATAGGCGTTGCGAGCCAGAACCGGCGGCACCGCGAACGCTTGGCTGAACCAAACGGGTTCTGTCCCAATAGTCGAGTTGACGATAAGAAATACCAGCTGCCGACGCGGCCGGAATACCGCGATAACCGAGTTTGGGATCGATGGTTACGAGGCCATCGGTGAAAAGCATGTCCTGGGCATAGTCGAACGAGTCGTCTGGGTTGATGTTTTCAACCATGAGCCACTCCCTAACGTTCAAGTACAGGTTTAATTCTTGACCCTGATGCCAAGTCTGCCCCGTTAATTAAAGTCTTCGGCGTGTCGGTTTTCGACTTAGGAATCGATTTTGCCGAGCACGGAGGCAATGATCGACTCACGAATCGTCGAAAACTGGTTTGCCATGTTTGCAGCGTGGTCGGCGGCT
Organism: uncultured Micrococcales bacterium; assembly: GCA_903820955.1. Lineage (GTDB taxonomy): Bacteria > Actinomycetota > Actinomycetes > Actinomycetales > Microbacteriaceae > Rhodoluna. Next base: position 649 of record CAIJJH010000012.1, on the reverse strand, counting down.
ATCGAACGGCTCGAGGGTTCATTCTTTTTCAGGACGCTGGCAATGATTCCCTCGATGATGCCGAGATCGCGATCGATCGCTGCCTTGGTTCCCTTGAGATGGCGAGCGCTGATGCCGTAGCGCTTGAGCTCTGCGAGCGAACCAGCGACCACCATGTCGGTGACCGTGAATGGCTCTGCGCCCATGATGCCGACCTCTTGAGCCTCGGCGATTGACTCGACCGAGATTCCAACCTGAGCGACGATCTCGACCAAGGTGAAGCGCTTTCGAGGATCGGGCTTGGCTGGGGTCGAGCCGGCTGGAACCTTGGGGTTGCGACCGTTGTCGAGATCTTCTAAGTATTCGCCGATGACCTTTAGCGGAAGGTACTTGTCACGTTGAAGCTCGAGGATGATGCGGAGGCGATCAATGTCGCTGTCGGCAAATTTTCGATAACCAGAAGCCGTTCTAACCGGCGTGACCAAACCCTGCTCTTCAAGAAAACGCAACTTCGAGAGGGTTAGGTCGTTGAACTCGTCCTTCAGCGCGATGTGCACCTGACCAATCGAGTAGAGTCGCCCTGCCCTCGCAGCTGAAATCGGGGTTGTGGTCGCTTCGGTCATGCTTAGTGCTTGTCTGCTGGTGAAGAGTAGAAGGTCAGCTTGAACTT
>CAIJJH010000011.1 GCA_903820955.1 uncultured Micrococcales bacterium | reverse complement strand
CACTAAGGGCCAGGTTTATAGTGACGGTGTTGCAGCTCGAACCCTGCTAAATGGCAGTGCCAATGGTCAAACGGTGACATATGCAATCAGTCCTTCACTTGCTGATCTTGGGTTAAGTATGGATAGTTCGGGTGTTTTGACTGGAACAGTTTCAACTACGGCAACTGTTGGCACTCATTCATTCACAGTCACTGCAACATCAGCTGGATATGTCACTGAAACATTTGTTTACTCGCTAGTGATCAAAGCTGCAGTGGCACCTCCTATAGCTATCTATAAGACACTGAAATTCTCCGTGTACTTCGGGCCTGGATCGTCAAAGCTGACTCTTTATCAACAGGGAAGACTCTTAATCTTTATTAAGAAATTCGAACCAAAGGTGATCGATGGGCTTGTTTATGGTTATGTCCAAAGATCAAACAGTACACGCAACGACTTCGCACTTTCGCTCGCTCGCGCTCGCGTTGTATCGAAATTTCTTTTCCTTCATGGAGTCAAGGCACCGTTGCAGGTCAAAGGCAAGGGTTCAGTCAACAGCAGCGCTGCCTCGCGCACTGTGCTCCTCACTATTACGTACAAGCAATAGGAAAATCGCCACCACAATTACGTTCGATTTTCTGAGCGCATAGCGATTTTGGTTGTGTATTGCTCTCCCAAATCCGTTCCCATTCCGTTCAATGTACGGAAACGGACGGAAATGGGTGTATCCGCAAAGGGTGGCTTGACTAATAAAATACTTGGGTACATTGCCAGGAAGGCTCAGGCAAAAGGTACTGCAACATAACTACGGATCAGAAGGTTGGGGGTTCGAGTCCCTCCAAGCGCACGAAATCCCCGCAGGATCTCACGTCCGCGGGGTTTTTACTTTTATAAGAGGCGAGTGGGCACGGACTCCAGGACTGCCATTGCTGCGTTGTGGCCGGCAATGCCACTGACGGCGCCACCACGACGAGCGGTTGAGCCGCAGAACAGGATTCCACTGAAGCCTGATTCGACTCCCCAACGCTGGGCCGGACTTTCGAGGGCATCGTCATCTTCGACGAATGGCCAACTCAGTGGGGCGTGGAAGATGTTTCCGCCAGGCAAACCCAAGGCATCTTCAAGATCTTGAGTGGTCTTAGTTTCGATGCACGGATTTCCGTCTGAATCGGTCAACAGAAGGTCGCGGATGTCCTCGGCGAGCACGGAATTAATTGAATGGATGGCGGCTAGCTCTAGGGCTGCGCGCATCTCGTCGTGGTCGCGTCCGTTTAGAAGTGAATGTGGCGTGTGGAGGGCGAAGACTGTGAGCGTTTGAGCGCCGGAAGCCTGCAACTCGGCACCGAGAATGCTGGGGTCGGTGAGGGAGTGGCAGTAAATCTCGCAGGGCAGCGGGTTGGGGATCTCGCCCTTTGCGGCTTGGTCATAGGCGCTTTGCAGCTGCTCGTAACCTTCATTGATATGAAAGGTTCCGCCGAAAGCGGCAACTGGGTCGATGCCAGCCTTGAGTTTTGGAAGCCGCTTAAGCAACATGTTCACCTTGACCTGGGCACCTTCGATGTTGTGCGTAGTTTCTTTACCGAGCAGCTTTTTTAGAACGGGCTCTGAAACGTTGGCCAGCAGGTACCTGGCCGAAAGCATTTTCGTTTGCCCATCCTCGCGGTAAGTGACAGCACGGTTATCGTCGATTGAGAGGACCTCGCAGCCTGATCGAAGCTCGGCTCCGAGCTCGCGGGCTCGGTTGGCCATCGACTTGGTCACGGCTCCCATGCCACCAACCGGGATGCTCCACTCGCCGGTCTCGTTGCCGATCACGTGATACAAAAAGCACTTGTTCGCGTCGAGCGCAGGGTCGATGTTTGGCGCGAAGGTTCCGATGAATGCGTCCGTCATTACGACACCTCGAACTAGGTCGCTCTCAAAAGTTGCCTCGACGGTTTCGCCGATTGGATTTGCGAAAAACTCTTGCCAAAGCTCAGGGCCAACCAGCTCGGCCACGTCACTTGCCTTGCGCAAAGGCTCAAGCACGGTGCCAAACAACTTTTGGGCGATGACCCCGGTCTTGGAGTAGAACGCGTTCCAGCGCTCGAAGTCGCTCGCGGCATCGACTGAGGCGAACGATTGCGCCGTTGCCGCTTCGTCGTCTTTGTCGATTAGAAGGCCGTTACCGGTGGCGCCGTCGGGGGTGAATGAGCCGTAGCGTCGAGGGGCAAGCTCAACCTCAAGCCCAAGGTCTTTGATGATTTGGGTTGGCAGCAGGCTAACCAGGTATGAGTAGCGCGAGAGGCGGGCTTCGATTCCCTTGAACGATTGCGCCGAGATCGCTGCTCCACCGAACACGTCTTGCTTTTCTAGGACGACAACAGAGAGGCCGGCCTTAGCCAGGTAACCAGCGGCGACTAGGCCGTTGTGTCCGCCACCAATGATTGCGACATCGTAAGTTGTTTCGCTCATTTCCTAAGTTTAGGTCGGGCGCCCCCTTTGCTTATTAGGCTTGTGGCAACCGCACCCCTACTTCAGATGGTCAAGATTTGATGAGTAAAGAACTTACTAAGAGCCGCCTAGCCGGCGCCGACGGGCTTCGAGCGATTGCCTGTCTTCTTGTCGTTCGGCATCTACCTTTGGCACATGGTCGTCATCGAGATAATCGCTCGCAAGTTCATCGGCAACTACGTTTACTCCGGTTTGCACGATGTTTGGCAGTGGGTTTTGATCAGCGCAATCGTGCTAGCCACATCAATAGCAATCGCGGCGGTATCTTGGTGGCTGCTTGAGTCACCGATTCTCAGGGCAGTCCGAGGAGCCAAAGGCATTTCTGAGCAAGCTATCAAAGCGAGAACCTCAGAACTTAGTTGATCAACTAGCCCGTGGCTGGGATGGCGTAGAGAGTCACCGTCGTTGCGGCTGGGATCGGGCCGAGGTGGTCGCCAAGGTGATAGCTGGTTCCGGTGTCGTCTGCACTCGTGTTCCAGTGGTCGAAGTAGGCCGCGGTGCCTCCGTCGATAACACCAATGTATGCGTAACCATCGAGGGTACTTGAGTCGGCGAATGTGGACGCCACTAGATCGCCTTCGTGGAAGAAGCCTGTGACCGGGCCACCGTGTTGAACTGTTCCGGCATCGAGGTTGCTCATGCTGTATTGGTATTGGCCAGCAACGGGGGCGTAGGTGAACTTCAGGATCACCTTGCGGATTGACGCATTTTTGCTACCTGTGGTTTTTATCGTGAGGGTGCCGACGGTTGCGCCAGCTAGCTGGGCCGCATAGGCGCAGGCGTTGGTGGCTCGGGCTTTGGCGAGCTCTCGAAGTTTGGCTTTTGACACACCTTTGTAGTTGTAGCCGGTGTAGCCGATGCAGCTGATGGTTGCGATGCCTGTGTTGGTGGTTGTGAAGTTACTGATCGATGTCTTCTGTTTTGCGCTCAAAGCCGACTTCATGGTGGCGAAACCGCCCACAGAGAGCGACGAAGGTGAACCGACAGCCTGAGCCGGGGTCGCTACCCCCGCAAACATGGCGAAGAGGGCAACGAAGGCAACTATTGCCTTGCTGAACTTGTGCATTTTTAGACTCCTCATTGCGGCATTGAACATCGTAAAATAATCCTATTCCTTTAGCTATCGGGAGGCTAGTCATGCACATCGGGAGAAAAGCAGTATCGGCTGTCCTGGCCGCAGTTGCTCTCACGTTTGGCTCGCTCTCGGTTAGAATTTAGACACGGAAGCGTGCCGGAGCGGCCGAACGGAACAGTCTTGAAAACTGTCGTAGTTAATAGCTACCGTGGGTTCAAATCCCACCGCTTCCTCCATTGACCAAGGGTCCAGCAATTCGCTGGGCCCTTTTTGGTTT
>CAIJJH010000010.1 GCA_903820955.1 uncultured Micrococcales bacterium | reverse complement strand
CGTAGAGCTCAACCAGGTTCTGTGGGTATGCACCCTTGGTGATGCCGTCGAGCCACCAGCGGTTGATGTGAGAATCAAGTAGGCCGCCGAGAGCCGCTAGGTCGGGGTCGGTTGGGTCTTCGAGACGGTAGTTGGTCATGTTCAGCGCGATACCGGTGCGAATGTTCGGGTTCACTGCCTTCATTGCTCGCGAAGCAAGACCGTGGGCCAGCGAGCTGTGGTGGGCGGCCGCGATGGCGTGGTCGGTGTTCTGGACCCCTGGCGCGTGAACGCCATTGCCGTAGCCGAGCCAGGTGAAGCACCAAGGCTCATTCAGGGTCAGCCAGGTCGTGACTCTGTCGCCATAGGCCTCAACCAAAGCCGCGGTGTAGTCGGCAAGGCGGTAGGCGGTGTCGCGGTTTGCCCAGCCGTCTTTGTCTTGCAGAGTCTGCGGGAGATCCCAGTGGTAAGCGGTTGCCATTGGTTCAATGCCATGCTCGAGCATCGAATCGATTAGGCGATCGTAGAAGGCGAAGCCGCGGTCTTCGCGAACGGCGTCGCCGTTTGGGAACAGTCTCGGCCAAGCGAATGAGAAGCGGTAGTTCTGGATGCCTAGGTCGCGCATCAGCGCGAAGTCGCCAGCGTAGCGGTGGTAGTGGTCGCAGGCTACGCTGCCGTTTTCTTGGTTTACGACTTTGCCTGGGGTTGCCGCGAAGGTGTCCCAGATTGAAACGCCGCGGCCGTCTAGTTCGGTGCCACCTTCGATTTGGTAGCTAGCCGTAGCCGCGCCCCATTTGAAGTCTTCAGGAAAGTTGCTCACCGATTCGTCTTTCTAAATTTGTGTAAGTCTGCCCTCGAGGGATTCGGGGCCTGGGTGTCGTTGTGCGACAACACCCAAGCCCGTCACCCTTCATCTCGAAAGATTCGACTTTGTGTCTTCGGTTAACACGTGAACGTGAAACCGATTTCACAAGTTTTATGGTATCCGCAGGATTTTAAGGAAAGCCACAAGAAACCGCTTTCTTTACCCAATCGTTATTAGTGCTTGTAGACCTTGCCCTGGCCGTTAATCGAGTAATAGCGAATCCAGTCAACGCTCATTACTGCGGTCTTGACGGCGGGGTCGGTCTCTCCGGCGAACTCGCCACCCATTGCCAGATTGAGTATCAAGAAGAATTCCTGATTGAAGACATAGCGGTTGCCTCGGACGTCAGCTGGCGTCACGGAGAAGTAAGCCCTGCCATCAAACGTGAAGACGATCTTGTTTGGAAGCCAGTCGATGCCGTAGGTGTGGTAACCGTTCGAGACTGGATTCGGCGCGTAATAGCCAGAACCAACCGCGTTACCGGCCGAATAGCCCGGGCCGTGAACCGTGCCCTGAACCATGTTGGGGGCTGAACCTCGGGTTTCAACGATGTCCATCTCGCCAGACTCTGGCCAGGTGCCTCCGTTGGCAAGCGAGGCACCGAGCATCCAGAAGGCCGGCCAAGTGCCGTTGTCGGTAGGCAGCTTCATGCGTGCGAGCATGCGGCCATAACGGAACCCAAGCAGCTTGGCTGTCTTGATCCGGGCACTCGTGTAGGTGCAGGTGAAGCAGTGGTCGAGAATCGGGTCGGTGTCGCTGAGGCGACGTGCAGTGATTGTTAGGTGGCCCAGACCATCGACTCGAACGTTGCGCCCGCTGTTGGTGTAGTACTCCTGTTCGGAGTTTCCCCAGCCGTAACCGTCGGTGAGGTCATAGTCCCAAATTTTGGGGTCGAGGCCACCCGGCTTCTTGTTATTAAACTCTTGGCTCCAGAGAAGTTTGTATTTGGTGGCAGCCGTTGCGGGTGCCTGAACAGAAGCGCCAATGCAAACGGCAGCAGTTATGGCGGTTACCGCCATTGCTAGAACTCTCTTGGCCTTCATTTTTCTCCCGTATCGATAATCACACTTTGATAACAAACATCTCCAAAACGTTGTTTGAAGTTGCAATGAAACCGCTTTCTTAGTTTACTAAGAGTCTGTGAAATCGGTTTCACCGGAAGCCACAGTTTGGTAACAATCAGGCCAGAACTAGGAGACTAAGATGTCAAAAAACAAATTCACCCGATCACTAGCCGGTGTAGCAATGATAGCCACAGTTGGCGCAGGCCTCCTAGTAGCAACTCCAGCCCGAGCTACTGCCCCCGCAGTCACCATTAATATCTGGACCTTCGGCGACGTAATCGAGCCGGCCTTGCTTCGCGCATACAAGGTCATTCACCCAGAGGTAACGATCGCCCTCAAGAAGGCAGACCTCGACCCTTCGATGACCAACCTCACAACTTCGTGCTCGGCATACGTGCAGAGCCACCACCTAGGTAGCCCACCAGACATCGCGGCCGTCGAGGTTTCTTACTCGGGCTACTGGCGTGCATACCCTCAGTGCTTCACCGACATGCGCACGCTAAGCACCTCTGCTGCTAACGCAAATGCCCAGAGCCTAGTACCGAGCTCTTCAAACATTGCAGCCGGACTCAGCGCGACCGACATCAAGAACAACTACCTGGCCTGGCGCTGGGCTCAGGGCACCGGCTACAACGATTCGGTTATCGGTATTCCAACCGACGTCGGTGGCCTAGAAGTTGCCTACCGCACAGACCTCTTCAAGAAGGCCGGTCTACCGACCGACCGAGCCAAGGTAAGCGCTCTTTGGCCAACCTGGGATAAATTCATCGCGGTCGGCAAGCAGTACATGACCAAGGTTTCGGCCGCCGACAAAAAGAAGGGCGTTGGCTTCATTGACAACGTCGGAACCATCTACGCGGCCAGCATGAACCAGGGAACCTACAAGTATTACAACAACAACGGCACCGACGCCGGTCAGCTTGTATACAAGGTTCAGGGCAACGCACCTGTTTATGACCCTAAGACCAAGGCTCAGAAGATTGACCCTAAGACCAAAAAGCCTATGTTCAAGAAGGATTGGGTTCTAAACCCGAACATCACCAAGGCTTGGGACTACACGATCAAGGCCGACAACGCCGGCATCGGGACCCGAATTGGTCAGTACACCTCCGACTGGAACATCGGTATGACCAAGGGAACCTTCGCGACAATCTTGGCTCCGGCCTGGATGATGGACTACATCAAGGGTCAGGCACCTACCACGAGCGGCAAGTGGAACATCGCTTCGCTACCCGGTGGCGGCGGTAACCAGGGCGGAACCCAGCTAACGATTCCGAAGTGGGCTGCACATCCTCAGGAAGCATGGGACTTCATCAACTGGTACCTTGCACCTCAGCAGCAGTTGACCGTATTCAAGACTTACGGCTTGTTCCCATCGACCAAGGTCATCTACAACGACCCAGCTCTAACTGGCTTCAAGGACCCGTTCTTCACCAACGCACCGGTAGGAAGCATCTACCTAACCGGTATCCAGAAGCTGCAGCCGATCTTCGAGGGCAAGCTTGAGCGAGCAATCGACCAGGCAATCGGAGCCGGGCTAGGCCGTGTGGCAGCTAAGAAGCAAACATCGCTACAGTCTCAGATTCAGGTAATGATTGACCTAGACAAGGCCACTAAGTAACCGATGGCAGAGATAGCTACTAAGGGAAGGAGTCGCCCAAAGGCGGCTCCTTCTCCTTGGAAACAGAAGAAGCGTAAACCCAGCAAGGGTGGCTCGGGCGTTCCCTCGCTGAATGGCAAATGGGCTTACCTATTTATCGCTCCTTTTGTGATCATGTTCCTAATCTTCGGATTGCTACCTGTTCTCTACTCGACAAACCTCGCCTTTTACCAATACGACCCTCTGTCGCTTTCGCAAACCTGGGTAGGTTGGGACAACTTCAAGTTCGTTCTTGCCGACGAAACCTTCTGGATTTCTCTTGGTAACACCTTCGAGATCTGGGCGCTATCGACCTTCCCGCAGATGCTGATGGCAATTGGTTTTGCTGCCATTCTCCGTAGCCGGTTCTTGCGTGGCAAGACCTTCTGGAGAACCATCCTCCTCGTGCCAAACATCACCTCGGTGATCGCGGTTGCTATCATCTTCGGACAGCTCTTCGGTAGAGATTACGGAATGATCAACAACGTAATCGGCTTCTTCGGATTCCCTCACATCGACTTCGTTGAGAACTCTTTCGCCTCGCACGTCGCCGTAGCCGTGATGATTACCTGGCGCTGGGTTGGCTACAACTCACTCATCTTCTTGGCGTCCATGTTGGCAATTCCAGACGAGCTATACGAATCGGCCTCGCTTGACGGTGCTGGCGCCTGGAAGCAGTTCACCAACGTGACCCTTCCGGGGCTCAAGAACACGATCACCTTCGTGCTTATCGTTGGCACCATCGGTGGCCTCCAGGTTTACGCCGAGCCTCTAACTCTTGCGGGTACGCAAGATGGTGGCTCCTCGCACCAACTCAGCACTTTGACGATGTACCTATACAACGAGACATTTATCAACATGAAGTACGGCTACGGTGCAGCGATTGGTATTTTGATCACGATAATCGTGCTCATCATATCTGCGATCAACTTCTTGGTAACCCGTCGCGTAGCAAGCGAGGACAAACGATGACCACCTCGATAGTTACTAGACGACGCAAGCCAAAATGGCAAAGAGTCTCGCTCCCCGGATACATTGTCTTGTCACTGGTTGCTCTGGCGTCTGTGTTCCCGTTCTATTGGATGTTTGTTGTCGCCTCGCAAACCACAGCCGCGATCTCTAGCCCAACACCTGTTCTGATTCCAGGTGGTCGTTTCTTCACCGTGATCAAGCACGTCTACGAAGTTGTTCCGTTCAACATCGCTTTGATAAACACCACAATTGTGGGCTTGACCGTTGCAGTAGCTCAGGTGTTCTTCTCAGCACTTTCTGGATTCGCCTTTGCAAAGCTCAACTTCAGGGGCCAAAAGGGATTGATCCTGTTCGTTATCGGAACAATGATGCTTCCGAGCCAGCT
>CAIJJH010000009.1 GCA_903820955.1 uncultured Micrococcales bacterium | reverse complement strand
GTCCCAACTAAACAGCCATATTTTCGCAAACCTTGAATCGACCTTAGTCGTGCGTTTCAACAATGACGACCTGCTAGACTATCGTTCCCGCAGGCCAGTGGTTTACTTCGAAAAAGACCACCTCGAAACATTCGAGCCACCAATTCTCGGCATCTATCTAATGAAGGATGACATCGGGCAGCAGTTTCTTTACCTGGACGGCTATGAGCCGGATTTCAAATGGGAGGCCTTTGCAGAGGCCGTCGAACAAGTCATCGATCTCTTCGCAATCAGCGAGTTTGTTTGGGTGCACTCCATTCCATTCCCCGCTCCGCACACGCGTCCAATCGGTGTGACCGTTTCCGGGAATCGTCAGGAGCTCATAGCCAAGTTCAGCGAGTGGCGACCCGACACTCAGATTCCTGGGACCATAGTGCACCTTTTGGAATATCGACTGCGAGAGATCGGTCTGCCAACCACGGGGTTCGTGTTGCTAGTGCCTCATTACCTGGCCGAAAGCGAATACCCGGATGTCGCCCTGAAGGCGTTCGAGCTTATCGCTGCAGCTACCAACTTGGTTTTCCCCACCGATGTACTTCGCGACGAAGCGGCAAAGTTCTTTCGCAAAATTGAGGAGCGCGTGGTCGAGAACGAGGAACTCGCCAAAATGGTGAAGAATCTCGAACAGGGTTACCAAACGGGTAAGGGTATGACATTCGGCGCGCGAATGACGCCGAGATCTCCTTCTGTTCCCAGCGCCGATCAAATCGCAGCAGAGTTAGAGGACTTCCTGGCCATTCGCAGCCTAAACAAGCCGGAGGACGAAACTGAGTAAGCGCTCGGTCGCGGTTGGTTTAGCTGTATTGGCCTACCTCGTTGCGGTAACCCAGCGAACCACCATGGGCTCAGTTGCACTCGATGCATCCGTCAGGTTCCGCACCACGGCAGAGCAGCTCTCGAGTCTCGCCGTAATGCAACTTCTTTTTTACGCCGCGATGCAGATTCCCGTCGGACTTCTACTTGACCGTTTTGGAAGTCGCAAATTGTTAGCGGCCGGAGCGTTACTGTTGGCCGCGGGTCAAGTAGTGGTTGGTTTGTCAACCGATTTACCCTCTGCAGTTCTCGGGCGCGTTCTCGTCGGAATCGGTGACGCCTGCACATTCATCAGCATGATTCGCATGTCAAACTCTTGGTTTACTGGCAAGCGCGCGTCGAACCTTCAACAATGGTTTGCCACCATCGGTCAAACCGGGCAAATCCTCTCGGCAGTTCCGTTTGCCCTCCTATTGCGCGAGACATCCTGGGAGCAGGCATTTCTTTCTGCCGCGGCTATCTCAGCCTTGGTTGGTGTTCTCGTCTGGCTGTTCTCCGCGGAGAACCCCGCTATCGCCAAAAATCATGAAATTCGAATCAGGGAAGTCTTTTCGAAATTGAAAGAGAACAGTCGCAAATCGGTGACCTGGCTCGCCTTCTTCACGCATTTCACAACACAATCGACTGGCACCACTTTCGCTCTTCTCTGGGGCGTCCCATTCATGGTTTCTGCACTTAGCCTGCCAAGGGAAACCGCCGGTTCGATGCTCACTTTGTTCGTTGTCACAAACATGTCCATGGGTCCTGTAATCGGCTGGTTTTGTGGTCGTTGGCCCCAATTTAGGCACGTCCTAACCTTTTCGATCATCGGTGCCATTGTGCTTGTTTGGGGGTTGGTGCTTCTCGGCCCGAACCCGACGCCATTTTGGCTACTCATCGCGCTCGTTATGACCATCGGAGTCGGCGGGCCCGCTTCAATGGTTGCCTTCGACTATTCGAAGGAGGCTTTCGTTCCAGCTGAGCTCGGCGCAACCAACGGGCTCATAAATGTTGGTGGTTTCCTGGCGGCCCTATTGATGATGTGGATCGTTGGGGTGGCGCTCGATGCACAAGGCGGCCCCGAGCTCTACACCTTTGAGCATTTCCGAGTTGCTTTTTCTCTTCAACTCCTCGTAACCGCTGTCGGTCTCACTGGTCTAGTTCTTAGCTTGCGCTCGCGCAGGAATAAGTCGATCATTTCTTTGGTTTAGTTTTCTCGCCTAGCCTGCAAAGGTATGTCGTTGTGGGGTGGCATAATAGATACGGACCCAGTCTTCTGCATTGAGCGGATTTGACATGGGTCTAAGTTCTGCCCGAAACAGGCGAAAGAAGAGAGACACCTTGGCCAGAGACAAGCAGGAGCCAACTAACCCTAAGAAGCGCGGTTTTTTTGGATCGCGCAGGGCAGTTGAGCCTGAGGTTGCTGCACCAAAAGTTGAAAAAACCAAGCCTGCTCCAAAGGCTGCCGTAAAACCGGCAGTAAAACCAAAAGTTGTAAGCAAACCTGCGGCAAAGTCAACGGGGAAGCCAGATACCGCAAAGCCAACCCCGAAACCGAAAGCAGAAGTGAAAACAGTTACAAAGACGCCGGCGAAGGCCGCATCAACTAAAAAGCCGGTTACTAAGCCTGTAGCCAAGACCGTAGCTAAGCCAGCAGTCAAGACCGTAGATAAGCCTGCAGCGAAATCAGCGGCTAAGGCCACGGTCAAGCCAGAGCCCAAAGCCAAAGTAGCTGCCAAGCCCGAACCCAAGGCGAAGGTTGTAGCTAAACCCGCAGCAAAGCCGACAAAGGCAAAGGCAGCGAAAGCAAGCGCAGGAGAGATCGACGAGATCATCGATGAACTTGACGACGAGGTTGACCTGAGCGTAGTTGACATCGTTGCCGAGGCAACAGACATCGTCGATCTCGCATCGGAAGATGAATCGCACGAAGACGACTCTCACGAGGATTCAACCGCGAAGGAAACCGAAAAGGCTGTCGAGGCGAGTGGCGGGTTCGTCATTTCTCACGCCGACGAAGACGACATCCCAGTCCAAACATCAACAATTACAGGTGCCACCGCTGACCCAGTAAAGGATTACCTGAAGCAGATCGGTAAGGTCGCGCTTCTGAACGCCGAGCTCGAAGTCGAGCTGGCCAAGCGCATCGAAGCCGGACTATTCGCCCAGGAGAAAATCGAGCAGGGCAAGAAGTTGAGCCGCGAAATGCTCTTCGACCTGAAGCGCGTCATGAAGGACGGCGAGAGGGCTAAGAGCCACCTTCTCGAGGCCAACCTCCGCCTAGTCGTAAGCCTTGCCAAGCGCTACACAGGCCGTGGCATGCAGTTTCTCGACCTCATTCAAGAGGGAAACCTAGGTTTGATTCGAGCCGTCGAAAAGTTCGATTACACCAAGGGCTATAAGTTCTCGACATATGCAACCTGGTGGATTCGCCAGGCAATCACTCGAGCCATGGCCGACCAGGCGCGCACCATTCGCATTCCCGTTCACATGGTTGAGGTAATCAACAAGCTCGCACGTGTTCAGCGTCAGTTGTTGCAGGACCTTGGTCGCGAACCGACTCCAGCTGAGCTCGCACGCGAATTAGACATGACGCCAGAAAAGGTAGTCGAAGTTCAGAAGTACGGCCGTGAACCAATTTCACTTTCTACGCCGCTCGGCGAAGACGGTGACAGCGAGTTCGGTGACTTGATCGAGGACACCGACGCCATTGCACCGGCCGAAGCAATTTCTCAAGTCATGTTGAAGCGTGAGCTCGAGAGAATCTTGGGCACCTTGCACCCGCGCGAAGCTGGTGTTATTCGCAGCCGCTTCGGACTTGGCGACGGGGTTCAAAAGACTCTTGACCAGATCGGGGAAGAGTTCGGTGTTACACGCGAGCGAATTCGCCAGATAGAGGCCAAGACAATGTCGAAACTTCGTCACCCGTCACGATCTCCAGCGCTTCGCGAGTTCCGCGAGGACTAAGAGCTTGAGAACCTTGTTCGCGCTTTTGGTGGGTAGGGTCCTTCGCGTTCTCATTCGTCTCGTTCGAAAAGGCGGGGGTTCTGCTCTTCCCGGGCTCGTAGTTAGCCGCTTAGCACCAGATCTCCTTAGTAAGACGCTTTCCAAATTTTCTGGCGGGCTCGTCGTTGTAACTGGCTCCGCGGGAAAGTCGACAACCACCAAGATGTTGGTGGCAATTGTGCGAGCGCATGGCAAATCGGTCTTCACAAACCCATCCACGGCAAACATTCTGCAAGGCTTCTATTCGAGCATCGTTGAGAAGGCTTCGCTGACCGGCCGATTACCTGGCGATGTAGCAATCTTGGAGATGGACGAAGCTCACGCAGCAAAGCTGACAGAAACTATTGCACCTCGATTAGTCACCATTCTTAATGTCATGGACGACCAGCTGGACAGGTTTGTTGATCCGGCATTAGTTCGCAGCGATTTGGGTTTGGTCGGCTCGCGTGCCACCGAGTCACTAGTTTTGAACGGCGATGACCCAAATCTCCGAATCATGCTCGCCGAACACCCGGCGACCGCAAAGGTCAGCTGGTTTGGTGTGGACGCTGCTTCTTTGGCGACCGAGCGACACGGACTTGCCACGGCACCGGTTTACGTCGAAGTAACGGCTCGCC
>CAIJJH010000008.1 GCA_903820955.1 uncultured Micrococcales bacterium | reverse complement strand
ACCTGAGGCATCGCGCCATTGACCACGACATCCACCGTGATCTTGACGGTGCCTGCGATGGCGCTACCTGGGAGTTCAAACATGATTGGGCCGAGGATGTCCTCGAGAATCGCACGAAGCCCGCGAGCTCCCGTGTTTCGGGAGATTGCCAGGTCGGCAATTGCTCCGAGGGCTGAGCGATCAAACTCGAGCTCGAATCCGTCGAGTTCGAACATGCGCTGGTACTGCTTGACCAGCGCGTTACGCGGTTCGGTGAGAATCTGCAGGAGCGCCGCGCGGTCGAGCTGAATCACGTTTGCGATGACCGGAAGGCGACCGATGAATTCGGGAATCAGGCCAAACTTGCGAAGGTCTTCTGGCTCTACCTCGGTGAAGATGTCGAGCTGCTCTGCCTTGCCAGCGATCGAAGAACCAAAGCCGATGCCCTTCTTGCCGGTTCGAGCCGCAATGATCTCTTCAAGTCCCGCAAATGCCCCCGCAACGATGAAGAGCACGTTGGTGGTGTCGATCTGAATGAATTCCTGCTGAGGGTGCTTGCGGCCGCCCTGAGGCGGCACGGATGCCACGGTTCCCTCGAGAATCTTCAGTAGTGCCTGTTGAACGCCCTCGCCCGAAACATCTCGGGTGATCGAAGGGTTTTCGGCCTTGCGAGAAATCTTGTCGATCTCATCGATGTAAATGATCCCGGTCTCGGCTCGCTTGACGTCGCCGTCGGCGGCCTGAAGCAACTTGAGAAGAATGTTTTCGACGTCTTCGCCAACATAACCGGCCTCGGTTAGGGCCGTGGCGTCGGCAACCGCAAATGGAACGTTTAGACGCTTGGCTAGCGTTTGCGCTAGGTAGGTCTTGCCACAGCCAGTCGGGCCAATCATAAGAATGTTGGACTTCGCGATTTCGATTGCGTCGTGCTCTTTGCCTGCGGTGGTTAGGGTTCCGCGGGAGCGCAGACGCTTGTAGTGGTTGTAAACGGCTACCGAAAGGGCCCGTTTGGCCTGTGTTTGACCGATTACGTACTCTTCAAGGAAGGCAAAAATTTCTTTGGGTTTTGGCAAGTCGATGTCTTCGAGGGCCTCATGAACACTTTGGCCGAGCTCTTCGTCGATGATTTCATTGCAAAGCTCAATGCACTCGTCGCAAATGAAAACGCCAGGCCCCGCAATTAGCTTGCGTACCTGCTTCTGGCTTTTAGAACAGAAGGAACATTTCAGGATCTCGCCTGACTCACTGAGCTTGCTCACGAGTACAGCCTAGGCGTTGGTTAGGCGTTTTTGCGTGAGGTTAGCACCTGGTCGATTAGCCCATACTCGAGGGCCTCCTCCGAGGTGAGAATCTTGTCGCGGTCGATGTCCTTCTTGATTTCTTCCACCGAGCGGTTCGAGTGCTTCGAGAGGGCCTCTTCGAGCCATTCGCGCATGCGCATGATCTCGCGAGCCTGGATCTCGATGTCTGAGGCCTGGCCGCGGTCGCCGCCACTAGCTGGCTGGTGAATTAGCACTCGGGCGTTTGGCAAGGCTAGGCGCTTGCCCTTGGTGCCACCGGCAAGCAGGACCGCTGCTGCCGAAGCTGCCTGGCCTAGGCAAACGGTCTGAATCTGCGGGCGGATGTACTGCATGGTGTCGTAGATTGCGGTCATCGCGGTGAACGAGCCACCGGGTGAGTTGATGTACATCGTGATGTCGCGGTCTGGGTCTTGAGATTCAAGAACCAAAAGCTGGGCCATTACGTCGTCAGCCGAGACGTCGTCGATCTGGGCGCCTAAGAACACGATGCGGTCTTCAAACAGCTTGGTGTAGGGGTCATGGGTCTGGTAACCGGCGCTGGTGCGCTCGGTGAAACTTGGCAAAATGTAGCGACCTTGAGGATTGTTCATGATTAGTTGCTTCCTACTCCGGTAGCTCTGGCGGCGTGCTTCTGAATGTGATCGATGAAGCCAAATTCGAGCGCTTCTTGAGCGGTGAACCAGCGGTCGCGGTCGCCGGCGGCCATGATTTCGTCGGCTGTCTTGCCCGTCTGCTCAGCGGTAATGCCGGCAAGCTGCTGCTTCATCGAGAGAATCAGCTCGGCCTGGGTTTGAATGTCGGAGGCTGTGCCACCGAACCCGCCGGAAGGCTGGTGCAGAAGCACGCGGGTGTTCGGGGTTGCGTAGCGCTTGCCCTTTGTGCCCGAAGAAAGCAGGAACTGACCCATCGACGCGCACATGCCAACGCCAACGGTGACGATGTCGTTCGGTACGTACTGCATGGTGTCGTAGATTGCCATACCCGCAGTGATCGAACCACCCGGTGAGTTGATGTAAAGGAAGATGTCTTTCGAGGCGTCCTCAGCGGCAAGAAGCAGCATCTTGGCGCAAATCTCGTTCGCGTTGTCATCGCGGACTTCGTCGCCCAGCCAGATGATGCGATCTTTCAGCAAACGCTCGAAGATACCGCTGCGGTCGCTAACTTGTTCAGACATACAAACTCCTTATAACTTGCTCAATAAACCTAACCGAGGGGTGCGACATGACACGCCCGTGTTCGCCTCAAGCGCATCAAAAAAGTAAGGCCCGAACCGCGATGGCTCGGGCCGAACTCGAAAGCTATTTAGTCGTGGTCGTGACCGCTGTGGTCTTCGACGTCGGCGTCTGCCTTTAGGAACTCGGCGAGGTCGACCTTCTTGCCCTTGACGTCGGTGACATCGGCGTGCTCGAGAACGATGGAAAGCGCTTTGCGACGAGCTGCGTCGGTGACGAACATCGGAATCTGACCGTTCTGGTCGATCACCTTGATGAACTCGTTGAGGTCCATTCCGTAGCCCTGAGCCGCAGCCGAGAGAGCCTGAATCAGTTCTTCCTCAGAAACCTTGACTTCTTCGGCCTCGGCGATTGCATCGAGCAACATCTGAATCTTGAACGAGCGAGTCGACTGCTCCAAAACCTCGGCGCGGTGGTCTTTGTCTTCGAGACGACCCTCACCTTCGAGGTGGTTTGTGACATCTGCTTCGATTACTTCGTCACTGACTGGGACATCGATCAGGTCGAGAAGGATGTCGGTGAGCTTGTCGCGAGCCTGAATGCCCTGACCGTAGCTCTTCGAGCGAGCAATCTGCTGCTCTAGACCGGCCTTTAGCTCCTTGACGGTGTCGAATTCGCTGTAAAGCTTGGCGAACTCGTCGTCCAGCTTCGGAAGTTCGCGATCCTTGACCGAGTTCAGGGTCACCGAGATCTGAGCGTCCTGGCCGGCAAGGTCGCCACCAACAAGCTTCGAAACGAATGTGGTGGACTCTCCCGCGGTTAGCGTGTCAAGAGCCTCGTCGATACCGTCCAGCAGGTTGCCGGAGCCGATTTCGTAAGAAATGTTGGTAGCGGAGTCGATGACCTTGCCATCGATCTCAGCGGTTAGGTCAATCGAGGTGAAGTCACCCTTCTTGGCGGCGCGTTCGGCCGACTTCAGAGTTCCGAAGCGCGAGCGAAGTGCGTCGACTTCTTTCTCAACTTCTTCAGCCGAAACCTTGATTTCGTCAACCTTGACCTTGAGGCCGCGGTAAGCCGGAAGCTTGAGTTCTGGGCGAACCTCGACCTCGATCTCGACAACCAGGTTGCCCTTGAAGGTCTGCTCGTCTGGAGCCGACTTTACGTCTGCCTGAGGCTGACCGATTGGGCGAAGCTTTTCTGACTCGATTGCCGCGCGGTAGAGGCTGTCTAGACCGTCGTTGATGGCGTGAGCGAGAATCGCACCGCGACCGACGCGCTTGTCGAGAATTGCAGGTGGAACCTTGCCCTTGCGGAAACCTGGGATCGATACGTCTTCGGCGATGTGCTCGTAGGCGTGGTCGAGCGAAGGCTTGAAGTCCGCTTCGTTCGCTTCGATGGTCAGTTTGACGCGGGTTGGCTTAATGCGCTCGACAGTGGTCTTCACGTGGATTCTCCAGTTGGGTGAGTGGCAGATATGTAGCAAAAATGGT
>CAIJJH010000007.1 GCA_903820955.1 uncultured Micrococcales bacterium | reverse complement strand
GGTTTGCCGTGATACTCGACTTGCCAACGCCGCCCTTGCCGGAGCCGATCAGATAAACCTTGCACGGGTTTTGCTCGTCAAACGGGTTCACCCGCGGAGGTCGGCCTGCGCGAAGCTTGGCCTTCAATTCGTCACGTTCGGCCTGAGTCATAACCGTCATGATTACGTCTCGGTCGCCAACCACGGCGCGAACGTCACGCTCGATTCGGTCGGCGGCCGGGCAGCCGGTGATTGTGAGCTTGATGGTGACCGAGGTTTCGGTAATCTCACCAACCATGCCGAGTTCGGTGATCGGTAGACGAAGCTCCGGGTCGATGACCTTCGCTAGGGCTTCGAGCATTACTTTTTCTTGGGTTCTTCGCGCAGTTCTTCGAGAAGCTCGCGCATGAGGTCGCGCAGCTCGTCGCGAACGAAATCCTTGGTAGCCAAATCCTTGGTTGCGAGACGCAGGGCAACAACTTCGCGGGCGAGGTACTCGGTGTCGGCGAGGTTGCGCTCGGCACGCTGGCGGTCTTGCTCGAATTTAACGCGGTCTCGGTCGTCCTGGCGGTTTTGCGCCAAGAGGATCAACGGGGCTGCGTAAGAAGCCTGCATCGAAAGAATCAGGGTGAGCAGGGTGAAGTTGGTGAGCCGAGGGTCAAACTGCAAGGACGCCGGCATCAGGCTGTTCCAGGTCAGCCAGACCGCACAGAAGACGGTCATGCCAATTAGGAACCCGCCGGTGCCCATGGCGCGTGCGAAGGCCTCCGAGGCGCGGCCAAAACGTTCTTGGTCGATGCTCAGGCGTGGGATAAAGCGCTTGCGGTTGCCCAGTGGTGAATCTAGACGCTCAGCCATCATGCGCCTCCCTTCTCATCTTCGGTTCGCCAGTCTTCTGGCAGTAGGTGGTCGAGCACGTCGTCCACGGTGACCACGCCGATAAGCCGATGTTCGTCGTCGACAACCGGCAGTGCGACCAAGTTGTAGTTTGCCAGCGTTCGGTGAATCACAGAAATGTGTGTCGACGCGTTCACCGGTTCAAGTTCGGTGTCCAACAGGGTTCCGAGGCGCTCGTGCGGCGGGTAGCGCAGCATGCGCTGGAAGTGCACTACACCCAGGTAGCGACCGGTCGCGGTTTCGTATGGCGGAAGCGTCACGAAGACCGAGGCGGCTAGCACCGGCGAAACATTCTTGCGGCGAATCAGTGCCAGTGCTTCGGCAACGGTGGTGTCGGCGGCGCAAATAATCGGCTCGGTAGTCATCAAACCACCGGCGGTGTACTCGTCGTACTGCATGAGCATGCGAATATCGTCGGCTTCTTCGACGTCCATCAGGCCAAGAATTGCTTCGGTTCTCTCTTCTGGCAGGTTCGCCATCAGGTCGGCGGCATCGTCCGGCTCCATCAAATCTAGAACCTCTGCTGCACGCTCGTTGTCGAGCTCCTGCATGATTTCGATCTGCTCGACTTCGGGCAGCTCTTCCAAAACATCCGCGAGGCGTTCGTCATCAAGTTCTTCGGCAACCTCGACCATGCGCTCATCTGGCAGATCCATCAGCGCGGAGGCGAGGTCGGCAGGTCGCAATTCGGAATAGGTGGCGATCAGCTGCTGTGCGCTCTGGGCTTCGGTGCTGTCGGTTGAGGCAACCTTCTCCCAGGTGGTGAAAAGCGTTTCACCCTTGGCAAAAGGCGAAACCGAGGTCTTCGGGCGACGGAGGAACAGTTCGGTGACCAGCCAGTCCTTGTTTTTGCCCTGTTCGACCGAAAGGTCTTCGATCTGAGCGGTGCCCGAGCCGTCTAGAACGGTGACTTTGCGGCCCAAAATTTCGGCGATTACTCGAACCTCTTGGCCGCGTTGAGTGAAGCGGCGAAGGTCGATGAGTCCGTTGGTGATTACCTGACCGGAGTTGATCGAGGTGACTCGGGCAATCGGCACGAAGACGCGACGGCGCCCGGTGATCTCAACCAGCATTCCGGTTACCTTCGGTGCACCCGTTTTACGGTATGCGACAAGGACGTCAATGACCTTGCCAACTTTGTCGCCAACCGGGTCAAAGACGCCACAACCCGCAATGCGGGCTACAAACAGTCTTGTCGCACTCATACCTTCAACCTTAGACGAGGGCTTCGTATCGTGCCAGAATGGGCTGGTGAGCAACTTTCGAAGAATGCCTGTCCCACCTCCGCCAGCGGGCGAGGTCATCGCTAGTTTCACCGAGTACGACTCGGCGGTGGCGTTCGTCGAAAACCTGATCGCCAAGGACTTCCCGCCGGGCGCAATCGCCATCGTTGGCAACGACCTGCGATCGGTTGAAAGGGTGCGCGGCCGAATCAGCTATTCGAGCGTTGCCATTCGTGGTGCCGTAAACGGCGCCTGGCTCGGCTTCATCATCGGTTTCTTGTTCTTCCCGACCATGCTCACCTCGGTGCAGGGCACCGCGACCATGGCGCTGGTTGGCTGCGGAGTGGGAATTCTGCTCAACGTAATTCGTTTCTCGCTGGCCCGCAAAAAGCGCGGATTTGTCTCGGTCGCGCAGTTTGTGGCCAAGCAGTACCAGGTCCAGGTTTCGGGCGACCTAGTGGGTCAAGCGAATCAAATTTCTGGGCTTTAGCTCAGTTTCGCTAGCCACTTTTCTACCTCGACCGCGGTTCTAGGCAACGCAGCGCTCAGATTTTCGACGCCGGTTTCGGTAACCAAAACGTTGTCTTCGATGCGAACACCAATGCCACGAAGCTCGGCCGGCACCATCAGGTCATCCGGCTGAAAGTAGAGCCCGGGTTCGATGGTGAAAATCATTCCAGGGGTCAAGACCTGATCTAGGTAAAGATCGCGCTTAGCTTGGGCGCAATCGTGGACGTCGAGACCTAGGTGATGGCTGGTGCCGTGAACCATCCAGCGGCGATGCAGCTGGTTTTCTGGCTTGAGCGACTCCTCGGGGCTGATCTTGATGAAGCCCCACTCGGCTACGGTTTCGGCAATCACTCGCATGGCTTCTGCGTGCAATTCGCGAAACGCCAGCCCTGGCTTGGCAATCGCGAACACGGCGTCGGCTGCTTTTAGAACGGCGTCATAGACCCTGCGCTGGGCCTCGGTGTACTTGCCATTGACCGGAATCGTGCGGGTGATGTCGGCGGTGTAGAGGCTATCAACCTCGACGCCTGCGTCGAGAAGAAGAAGGTCGCCGTCTTTGATCGGCCCGTCGTTCACCATCCAGTGCAGGATGCAGGCGTGATGGCCGGCGGCAGCGATGGTCTCGTAGCCGAGGTCGTAGCCTTCGATTCGAGCCTGAGAGAAGAACGAGGTTTCGACCACACGCTCGCCGCGGTGGTGACCGACGGCAAGGTGAAGGTTCTTGGCAACCTCTTCGAAGCCCTTGACGCTCGCGGCAACTGCCTTGCGCATCTCGGCAATTTCAAGCGCGTCCTTCACAAAACGCATTTCGCTCAGAAACTCGACCAGTTCTTCATTTTCGAGAGTCAAAACCTCGGAGTCGTGAAGCCCGGCCCTGAAATCGTCGAGTTCCCCGAGTGCCTTGGTGTCGATGTCTAGCAGAGCCGAGACCTGAGCGAGGGTTGGCCGTGGGCCTAGCCAAAACTCGCCGATTGCCGAGTTGGCATAAAACTCTTCGCTGTCGCGACCAGCGGTTTCGCGCAGGTAGACGGTTTGGGTGCTGTGTCGCGTGTCGATAACAAGGACGCTGTCAGGCACCGTGACCGAACCCCAGCCGGTGAGGTGAGTGAAGGCCGCGTGCGGGCGGTAGCGGTATTCGGTGTCGTTCGAGCGCTGTTTCATCGCTCCCGAGTGAATTAGCACGACCTTGCCAGCGAATTTATCGGCAACCAGCGCTCGCCTGGCCTTGGCCATTGGAGCCATCTCAGCTCTGGCCGGAAGCGAATTGTCACGGTCGGCCCAGTTTGCCGAGATGTAGGCGAGAAACTTGGGTCCGTGGGGTCGGTGAGAGCGGTAGCTCCCGCGCTCGGCGATGGGTGCTTCGGCTGGCTTTTGATCTTCGTTGCTCATGGGTACATCCTGCCATTTTCAAAGCCTTTACGCTTAAGGCAACGAAAGGCAGTTTTGAAGATCGACTTGCACACGCACAGCACCCACTCCGATGGGCGTGAAGATGTGCACACAATCTTTGATTCGGCACAGGCCGCAGGGGTCGACGTCCTCGCCCTGACCGACCACGACTCAACCGCCGGTTGGGCAGAAGCAGCCAGTGTCGCTCGAGAACTGGGCATGGGTTTTGTGCCCGGCATCGAAGTGACCACCATGGCGCAGGGCCTAAACAAGCCCTTTAGCGTGCACCTGCTCGCCTACCTGCCCGACCCAAACAACGCTGAGTTGCAGAGCGTGCTTCGCAAGACCGTGGTTGCGCGCGAACAGCGCTTGCGCGACATCACCGCTCTGGTGGCTAACGGCTGGCCAATCACCTGGGACGACGTGCTCGCCCAATTGCGCGAAGGCGCGACAATGGGTCGACCGGCCGTTGCCGACGCTCTGATTGCCGCCGGGCACTTTGCCAACCGCGGTGAGGTTTTCGATCAGGTTCTCTATGACGGCAGCGAGTACTACGTTTCGAACGAGTCGGCTCCCGATGTTTTGTCGGCGATCGAACTGATACTAAACGCCGGGGGAGTGCCGATAATTGCTCACCCACTAGGACGCTCGGCAGGCGGTCACGCGCTACCAGAGGCGCACTTTCGAGTCATGATCGAAGCCGGTTTGGCAGGTTTCGAGGTTTACCACCGCGACGTCCCCGAGTTTGCGCGCAAATGGTTGCTCGGGCTAGCGAAAGAGTTTGACCTGGTAGTCACCGGCTCAAGCGATTACCACGGGCTTACCGGCAAAGATAATCGCTTAGGCGAAAACCTAACCGCGCCAGAAATGCTAGAGCGAATAGCCGCTCTCGGGTTCAGCGAAGTAATTTACCCCTGAGTGCCACCGCGGGTGCGGCGACGCTGACGGTCTGAGTTTGCCTCGCGTGGAGCAGCGGTTCTGGCCACCGGCTTGTCACCCTGTGGGCGTCGAGGTCCACGATCACGGCTTCCCTGAGGCTTGCGGTCAAACTGTGGCTTGCGCTCCTCGGGCTTTGCCGGAATCAGGCGACCTTTGGTGCCCTTGGCGATTCCCAAGTCGGTAAACAGGTGCTCAGACGAAGAGTAGGTCTCAAGTGGCTCTGGCACACCGAGCTCTAGAGCATCGTTGATGTGCTTCCAACGGTTCAGGTCGTCCCAGTCAACAAAGGTGATTGCGATTCCGGTGCGACCAGCTCGGCCGGTGCGACCGGTGCGGTGCAGGTATGCCTTTTCGTCTTCTGGCACGGTGTAGTTGATCACGTGGGTCACGTCGTCAACGTCGATGCCTCGAGCGGCGACTTCGGTGGCAACCAATATGTCTTTCTTGCCGGTCCTGAACGAAATCATCGAGCGCTCGCGGGCCTCTTGAGACATGTCGCCGTGCAGAGCGGTGGCCTTGAAGCCGCGCTCGACTAGCTCGTCGGCGACCTTGCCTGCCTGACGCTTGGTGCGGCAGAAGATGATTGTCTTGCCCCGACCCTCGGCCTGCAGGATTCGACCGACGCACTCGTCCTTGTCGAGCGCGTGCGCACGGTAGAAGAACTGCTTGATGTCCGCTTTTGTGTGGCCTTCGTCTGGGTCATTCACGCGAATGTGCACCGGGCGGTTCTGGTACTTGCGGGCGAGCTGGACGATGGTGCCCGGCATGGTCGCCGAGAACAGCATGGTCTGGCGGCCCTCCGGGGTGTAGGCAAACAGGCGCTCTACGTCTGGCAAGAATCCTAGGTCGAGCATCTCGTCGGCCTCGTCTAGAACCATGAAGCGGATGTTGCCTAGGTTGAGAAGCTTTTGCTTGCTTAGGTCGATTAGGCGACCAGGGGTGCCCACGATGATCTGCGCGCCGGCTTCGATTTCGGCAACCTGACCCTCGTATGACTTGCCGCCGTAGATCGCTGCAACGGTGGTGTTGCGGTTGGCTGTCGCGAGAACTAAGTCTTCGGCAACCTGAATAGCAAGTTCGCGGGTTGGCACGACGACTAGTGCCTGAGCGCCTTTGGCAGGGTCAAGACCTAGCGATTGGATCAGCGGGAGGCCGAAGCCGAAAGTCTTGCCTGTGCCGGTCTTGGCCTGGCCGATGATGTCCTGGCCGGTGAGGGCAAGCGGAATGGCCTGCTCCTGAATTGGGAAAGGGTTGGTAATACCCTTAGCCTCGAGGGCATCCACGATGTCTTGATCGATGCCCAGATCTTTGAAAGTCAAAAAGTCTCCTATAGTTACGCCAAGTCTACTTTGGCGCGAGGGCTTGAGCCTCAGGTATCTTTGTATGGTGTTCGAATGGCTTAAGAAACTCCGCGCGGTTGCCCGTCGCATCGCTCTGCCTATCCGCGAAGAACGCGCTCCTCGAAACATGGGCAAGATCGACCTTCGCCCATACACCCCCGAACCCAAAATCTTCCTCGGCCAGTTGGCCTACCTGAAGCTCACTCAGTTCGAGATTCTCACCGACGAACTCAAGTTTTCGCCAAACACTCATTACAAGGCAGAACTTAGCGAGGCCGCTGCCAAGAGTTTCGAAAAGTACCGCGCAATCGCAAGCATCCTGGCCGGATTAGGTTTCGAAGCAACCGACGCGATGGAGCCGTTCACCGAACGCATCGGAAACTTCCACTCCCGAACCACCGGAATGGACTGGTACGAAACGGTTATCAAGGTGTACCTGGTCTACGGCTTGCTTGACGACTTCTACCGTCGCTTGGCGGTTGGTCTCACTCCGACGCTTCGCGATCAGGTCGAGGACGCGCTCGCCGACGACACCTTCGAACAGTTCGCCAAGCGAGTCCTGGTTGAGTCGATGGCCGAGAGTGAACAGCTAAAGAGCAGGCTTGCGCTCTGGGGCAGGCGCCTGATGGGTGATGTTTTGCTCGAGCTTCGCGCGGCCTTCGATAACCGCAAGCTAGCCGGGGTTTCTAAAGGTTCAAAGTTGACCATCGAGCAGGAGCGCGAAGTGAATCTTGCGGCTTACACCAAACTCGAGCCGCTGGTCGGTGACATGATCGCCGTTCACTCCCTGCGCATGGACGCGCTGGGTCTTTCGGCCTAGGAGTTTTTTAGAGCCTCGCGGGCGTGGATTCTTGCCGCTGCTAGTCGTGAAGAGGCAATGATCATTACCACTGGCATGACCAACATGATGATGATCCAGATCCAGGCTTCCTCGTATTTGAAGCCGACCCAGGTCAAGATGACCCAGATTACCGAACCGGTGACCGCTGCCACTGCTGGCGGAACCAGAGTGCCGTATTCGCCGGCGCGAGTGGTTAGGTAAGGAGCAACCAAACCGAGTAGAACGGCGTAACCAAGTATTAGTAAAACTTCCATTAGGCGATGAACCCCACTCTTCGTGACTCTTCGGCACCGCATTCCACGTAACCGATCGAGGTTACGGGAACCAAGAACAGGCGACCCTTGTTGTCTCTGAGTTTTAGGAGTTTGGAACCGGTCTCGATGGCACTTGCCACGAGTGACTCCACCTCGGCCGCGCTCTGGTCGCTCTCGAACGATAGCTCTCTAGGGCTGTTTTGAATGCCGATACGGATATCCACGGTTACCTTTCTGTCTTGCGTCTCTAGATTACGACAGAGAACAGACAATAAAGTCGGTGGTCGCCTGTATTCTCACTTTCAATGGCAACTACCACTTTTCGCAACCACGGCCTCGAATTTGCCGATCACCCGCTTTCGGCTTCGCAGCAACAAGTCGCCTCCCTCGAGGCTTCTGCAAAGGCCGTCGTTTACGGTGCGCCCGGCTCGGGCAAAACTTCTGCCCTCAAGGCGCTTTACCTTGCCCAGTTAGCCAACGGCCTGCAGGCTCACAATGTTTTGGCGCTCACCGCCAGTCGCGATGCCGCGAATCTTCTGCGCGACGAACTTGCTCTGGCCAATCAGGGCGCAACCGCTGGCCCCATGGCTCGCACACTTGCCAGCTTTGCCTTTTCGGTTTTGCGCGAAGACGCGTTAGCCACCGGCACTCGCTCACCCGAGCTGATCAACGGCTCTGAGCAAGATCGAATCCTGAAGCAGCTTTTGATCGAAGAGGCCGCAGCCGGACTTTCGACTAACTGGCCAACACACATTGACGAAGACGTCATTTCACTTTCCGGCTTTCGTGCCGAACTTCGCGAACTGTTCACGGTTTGCCTCGAGCACGGGGTAACCCCGGCCGAGTTGCGAGCCACCGGCGCAGATCACGGCCAACAGGTCTGGGTGGGCGCAGCCGACGTCCTAGAAAAGTATCTCGAACATCTGGCAACCCCGGCCAACGACAACCGCCACGACCCTTCCACGCTTCTGACCAAGGCCGCCGAGCTCCTCGAGTCGAAGCCTCGCCCAGCCTTCGTGACCGACGTGAAACTGGTAATCGTTGATGACGCGCAAGAGCTGACCCCGGGTGCCAAGCATCTACTCAAGGTCTTGGTCTCGCAAGGCGCCGGCCTAGTTTTGCTCGGCGACCCAGACAGCGCAACTCTCGGGTTTCGCTCGGCTGACCCACAATCTATGCGACTCCTGATCGACGAAGTAGCTGGTTCTGCCGGAGCCAAGACGATCATGCTCGAGCACGATCACAAGGTTCGCCCAGAGGCAATCTCGATTGCCATGGCAAACATTGCGAAGGCCATGCCGCCCGAGCTTGCCGGCCCGCAGCGCAAGGTGCACGGCGCAACCAACCTGGTGCCTGGCGCAGAGGTCGAGGGCAAGGTGTTTGACACCGCAACCAGCGAGTCTGCCTGGGTGGCTAGGCGGCTGCGCGAACTTCATCTGAACGACGGAATCGAATGGGGCGAGATGGCCGTGGTCGCAAGATCGCGCACGCTACTCGAGAACTTCGCCGCCGCTCTGGCCAGCGAGAGCGTCCCGGCCAGCGTTTTGGGCAGCAAGTCCGCGCTTCGCGACGAATTCGCTAGTGGCGACCTTTTGCGCCTTGCCAAACACGTGCTCGACGACGAACCGGTTGACTACCGAGGTGCTTTGTCGCTGCTCGAATCGCCTTTCTGCGACCTCGACAGCCTCGGACTGCGTCGCCTGCGTCGCCAGCTACGCCAGGCAGATCTCAACGAGGGCCTGAATCGCACCGGCGACGAACTCGTGGTGGAGCTGTTCAACGCCCCCGGCACAGTGGCCACTCTCGACAGCAAAGAGGCAACCGCCGTCACCGAGTTCGTCGCTCTACTCGAGAACGCCAAGCGCCTCGTCACCGACGAACGCAGAACCGCCGAAGACCTGCTTTGGCATTTTTGGAATGGCTCCAAGCCGATGCGTTTCTGGCCACTCCAGACCAAGAACGTAGGCGAGGTGGCCGTGCAAGCGGGCCGCAACCTGGACGCAGTGGTGGCGCTGTTCGCCGCGGCCAACCGCTACGTGGAGCGCAACCCCAACGGCACGATTCGCGCGTTTATCGAAGACCAGCTTTCACTGGATCTTCCGCAGGACACCCTTGCGATCGGCGCGCGCGACAACGAGCGAGTGCTTTTGCTGACATCGGCCGCCCTGATCGGCCGACGCTTCAAAGTCGTGGTGATTCCGCAGCTGATTGAAGGCGTTTGGCCTAACCTCAAGCCGCGGTCCTCGCTACTGGGCGCTGTTTCACTCGATGAGCTTTTGACTAAGAAGAGCGAAAACACCGACCTGGTGAGAAGTGAGCTCCCTGAGGAGCTAAGGCTTCTCAACAAGGCCGTCGGTGCAGCCACCGATTTGCTCGTGGTCACCTCGGTTGACGGAGACGAATCGCAAATATCGCAGTTCGTCTCGCTAGTGCTCGGGCAGATTCCCGAGACCGAGGGCTACGGAGCACCGCGCTACACGTTGCGCGGCACGGTTGGTCGACTGCGTCGAACGATTCTCGAAACCACCAACGAGACCGAGCGCCTAGAGGCCGCCTATGGGCTGGCCAGGTTGGCCGCCGAGGGCATTGCCGGTGCCGACCCGGAACAGTGGTACGGAATCCTCGATCTCTCAACCGTTGAAGCGCTGGTAGTTCTCGACGGCGAAAAACAGGTCTACGTTGCACCTTCTCAGCTCGACGACTTCCTGAAGTGCCCGTTGCACTGGTTCATAAAGCACCACGGCGGGCGCGAGGGCAGCTTTGAGGCAAACTTCGGAATCCTGCTCCACAAGGTTCTAGAAGAAACCGCCAACATCAACGAAGCCACACTGTGGCGTGGGGTCGAATCAAAATGGCACACCCTCGACTTCGAGGCCGAATGGCTCGAAAAGAAAGAGAAACGTAAGGCTCGCAAGATGGTGACCAGGTTGGCCGGCTACCTTGCGGCTCAAGAGCGAGATGGATACGAGCTAATCGGAACCGAGGTGAAGTTCAACTTCCAACTCGGCGACGCCTACGTCTCGGGCACAGTCGACCGCATCGAACGCAATGCCGAGGGTCAGGTCATGATCGTTGACCTCAAGACCGGCCGCAAAATTTCCAAAGAAGAAGTTAAGGTTCACCCCCAGCTCGGTCTCTACCAGCTCGCGTTCGAGCAAAAGGCTTTCGGCGACATCATCCGCGATGGCGACCGACTCGAAGGGGCCAGGTTGGTATTTGTTTCCGAAGATTCCGGAGTGTTCGACCAAGAGGCAATCAACTCGCCAGAGGCCGAATATGGCATCGAGTACTTCGCCGGCATCCTGCAAGAGTCGGCAACCGAGATGGCTATGGAGAAAAAGCTGTTCATCGCCAATATCGGCAGCCACTGCACGAGCGATCGCTACGGCGCCTGCGCAATCCAACTAGTACCGGCGGTGTCATATGTCGAATAACAAGTTCTCCGCCGATCAGGTCTTCCTAGCGGTCAAGTCCAAAGAACAACTCGCGAATAATCCGAACCTGAGCCTCACCGAGGAACAGCGCGCTGCAGTCGAACAGTCACCAACCGATGCTCCGAGCCTGGTTGTCGCCGGAGCCGGTAGCGGCAAGACCGAACTCATGGCGGTTCGCGTGCTTTGGCTGGTTGCCAACGGTTATTCGCTGCCGAGCGAAATCCTAGGCCTAACCTTTACGAGGAAGGCTGCCTCAGAGCTCTCCAAGCGAATCAACAACGGCCTGCTAACGCTTTCGCGAACCGAGTTTTGGCCATCGGAGCTTCGTGACAAACCATTCGCAGCTCCAAATATTTCGACATACAACGCCTACGCAAATTCGCTGTTTCACGATCACGCCCTAGCGCTCGGTTACGAACCAGACTCGATCCTCCTCACCGATGCATCTCGCTACCAACTGGCTCGAGAGGTGGTTCTCAAATACGGCAGCGACGTCGATGCGCGACTCGATGAATCCGATTCATCGTTGAACACCATCGTCGAGGCGGTCCTTTCGATCGCCAGCGAGATGGCCGACAACGGGGTAACCGCAGAGCAGATCGGCTCTTTCGTAGAAGAGACCTACAACCGCATCGCCTCTCTGCCGGCCAAGAATCAGACACCAGAAAATCCGATCCCGACCACACGCTTCAACACCTGGAAGGACTTCTTCCAGTCGGGGTTGGTCGCCAACCTTGCGGGTCGTTTCATCGAAGAGAAGAAACTGCGCGGCATGGTCGACTACAGCGACCAGGTAGCGCTTGCCGCAAGAGCAGTCGAAATGATGCCCGATTTGGTTGCCGGTCGCGAGCGCTCGCTTTATAAGCACGTCCTGCTCGATGAATACCAAGACACCAGCACCCTGCAGACCAAATTACTCCGCGGCCTCTTCGCCCAGCACTCGGTCTTCGCGGTTGGCGATCCAAACCAGTCAATCTATGGCTGGCGAGGAGCTAGCGCCTCAAACCTGCGCGAATTCATCACAGACTTTGGCACTCCCGAGCGAGAGGTTATTCAGTTTCCGCTGCCCACCTCTTGGCGAAACCCGAGCGGCGTGCTCAACCTGGCCAACGACCTGCTCGAAGAACTCCGCCAAGAACCAGTCTTCGTAACCAGAGGACTAAACCAGAAACAGCTCGAGGAGCTTTCGCACAGTCGAATCAAGGCCGTCAAACTAACCGCCAAGCCTGGCGCTCCTGTCGGCGACACCGAAATCGCGTACCTGCAAACTCAAAGCGAAGAGGCCGAACACGTGGCCAAGTGGTTTGCTGCCAAGTTGCACACCGAGCCAGGCGAGCCAAAGCCGACCGCGGCCCTCTTGCTTCGTTCGAAGGGCAGCACCGAAAAGTATGTCGCCGCTCTCTCGGCGCAAAAGATCCCATACCAGGTTGTCGGCGTTGC
>CAIJJH010000006.1 GCA_903820955.1 uncultured Micrococcales bacterium | reverse complement strand
GACCGGCTGCTGCTGGTCGTGGAATCTTGATGCCCATGGTGAGAAGCGCGAGGCCCGAAGAGTAGATGTCGAGAATCGCTCCACCGAGGAACCCGATTACAACAACGAGTAGGAACGGCAACAGGAACCACTCGGTGCCCTTAGGCAGCGCGAGCAGAAGTGAACCAATTGGGTCGCCGCCGATTCCTTTGGCTATGTCCGCGTTTGATGAAACCAGCAAGAAACCGTAGATCATCAGAACGATCGGGCCGATTGCGGCTCCGAAGGTGGTCCAGCCAAAGATGGCAGAACCCTTGGTGCTGCGCGGGAGGTAGCGCGAATAGTCGGCTCCCGAGTTGACCCAACCGAGACCGAACGCGGTCGCCGCGTAAACCATGGTGGCTACCAGAGTTGTGGTCGAACCGGCCTTGAGTGCGTCAAGACTGCTCAGGTTGAGGCTAGGCAGAGTCAGCGCGATGAACACGACGGTAAGCACAATGCCTGCGAGCGTGATCCACTTCTGGATCTTCATGATCAGCTTGAAGCCCCAAATGCCCGAGAAGATTGTGATTCCGGCAAGCACCACAAAGGCCAATACCTTGCCAAAGAAGTTGTTGTCGCCCAAAACGAAACCGAGTTTGCGCATGACCGTGTCTGATGCGAGGACGCCGAGCGAGACCAGCGCGATCTCCCAACCGACCAAGAGCAGGTAAGAGACCACGGCGGGCAGAGCGTTACCGTGAACACCGAAGGCGGCTCGCGAAAGCACCATGGTTGGCGCCGAGCCTCGGCGACCGGCTAGTGAAATGATTCCGACCATCGCAAACGAGAAAACGATTCCGAATATCGAAGCCAAAACCAACTGAGTGAAATTCAGCCCAAAACTGAAGATCCAACCGGCCATCGAGATGCCGAACAGCGAGATGTTGGATGCCGCCCACGGCCAAAACTGGCCACTTGCTTTACCGTGACGTTCGCCTTCTGGAATTACATTGAGGCCGTTTTGTTCAACGGCAATCGAGCTTTCGTTAGCCATGTTGTCTCCAAACTTGAAGTTGCCCCGAGGTAGTCGGTTAACACAGAGTTTATAGACCCAGTTGCTCCAAAGTCGGACCTTGAGTGCCGCCTCTTCGTTGAACGCAATATGCGGCGGCGCTATTGGCTATTTCTAGAGCTTCCGGCCAAGTTTTTCCGGCGGCCAGCATGGCAATCAGGGTTCCGGTGTGAACATCACCGGCACCCGTCGAATCGACGGGAGTCACCGGCGTGCCGGGAGCCTTGGCTCGCAACTCTCCACACTCCCAAAACTCAGAGCCACCAGCCCCGAGTCTTCGCACGAAAAGCGCTCTGTCGGTTGCCAAAGAAGGCATGAGTTCGAACTCCCGCTCGTTTGCCGTGATGCAAAATGCCTCGGCTCGAAGGTATTCGATGACCTGTGGGGCAAGGTCGGCAACCAGTGGCCCCGGGTCAAAAAAGAGTGCCGCGCCGTTGAGCGGATCGCTGAGCAACCAATCGGTCAGCACTTGCCTAGAGGTTGGGTAAACCATGTCGTAGCCGGCCAGGTAAACGGCATCGGTGGCCCTAAGTTTTAGGTTGGCAAGCTGCTGGGAATCCCAATGGGCCTCGGCTCCCGAGTGGGTTACGAACGTTCGCTCGCCATCTGGCTCGACCATGGTGAAACAAAAGCCGAGATCTTTGCCGGCAAACGTGTGGCCACCAAATTCGATGCCCTCGTTGGCGAAGAGCTTTAGCAGCTCTTGAGAATGCGGGCCGTCACCGATTGAGCCAGCGTGAACCGTGGGTAAACCCATGCGTGCGCTTGCTGTCTCGATGTTGAGAACGGCGCCGATTGATTCGAGGGCGTCTGTCGCCAGGACGTCGCCTCCGCGAGGCGGAAGCGCTGGAAGGAAGGCCATGATGTCGACGAGCGCGCTGCCAAAAGAAACTAATCTCGTGAATCGCTGTTCAGTCATGTTTTCTTCCCCTGAAGGCAACCAGGTTTTCGGCTCTTTGCGCTAACTCGAGTGTATTCGTGGCTAGAACGAAATCGGTCGCCCAGTCCAGCCGAGCCGACCAGCCACCGCAGGCGGCGACCATGGCGGCCGCGATCGCAGCAATCGTGTCTGAGTCGCCACCTAGCTTCGCTCCCCAGAGTGCCGCCTGATAAGGGTCTTCGGGTGAGAGTGCAGCCAAAACAACCGCGGTGACCACCGATTCCTCGCTCTCGAGGCTGGTGCCGTAACTACCTTCGATGAATTCCAGAGCAAAGGTTTCACCCAAGTTTTCCAGCACCGCCTGCGCCTCAACGAATCCCTCGTCACGCAACCGAGAAAACCGACTCTTGGCAAAGTCGACACCCATGGTCTCGGCCTGCAGCTCGGCGGCGATGAATCCCACGTTGAAGGCGGCGTCCAGGTCGAAGCCGTCAAGCCCCGACGAGATCACCGCTGCTACGAAAGTGGCGGCAACGTTCGCCTGCCAGGAATTGTGCGAAATCAGGTTGACTGAGCGCACCTGTTCGACCAAGAACTGCGCCTCGTTGGCCGGAATCACCGAGTTGATCAACCCGACCGCAGGGATTCGCATCGAAGCTCCGTTAGTGGTGCCGGCAAGCGAAACATTCGAAGCGCCGAGTTGCGCTACTTGTTCGAGGGCCGCCTTGGTCGAAGGTCCAAGTAGGTCGAGCGAACCAGCTGCCCGCATGAAGCTTTCCCATTCAAGAAGGCTCGCGGCAAAGCTGTCGGAATCGAATTCGCCCGCGTTGGCAATCAGGTGATCGGCCAAAAGAAGCGCCTGTTGGGTGTCGTCGGTGATCGTTCCAGCGGCAAGTCCCGGGCAGATTTCGTGATCGATCGGAGCACCAACAAAGACACCTTCGGCAAGCAGGGCACTCGCGCGTTCTCGGCTAAACAGTTGAGTTGGCATTCCCAGGGCATCACCCACCGCAAATGCGGCAAGAACTCGCATT
>CAIJJH010000005.1 GCA_903820955.1 uncultured Micrococcales bacterium | reverse complement strand
GAGCTTCTCTTTGTGCTCGACACCGAAGCGCTGCTCTTCATCGATGACCAAGAGACCTAGGTTTTTGAACTCGATGTTGTTCATCAAAAGTCGGTGGGTTCCGATGACGAGGTCGACAGTGCCATCCTTGAGGCCCTTGATGGTCTCTCTGACCTCTTTGTCGGTCTGGAATCGGCTGAGGCTGCGCACGTTGACGGGGAAGCCGGCGTAGCGACCGGTGAAGGTGTCGGTGTGCTGGCGAACCAGCAGCGTGGTTGGCACTAGGACGGCAACTTGCTTGCCATCTTGAATCGCTTTAAACGCGGCGCGAACGGCCACCTCGGTCTTGCCGTAGCCAACGTCGCCGGCGAGCAGGCGATCCATCGGAATCGGCTTTTCCATGTCGCGCTTCACCTCTTCGATGGTGGAGAGCTGGTCGGGCGTCTCGACGAATTGGAACGCCTCCTCCATCTCGCGCTGCCAAGCGGTGTCTGGGCCGAAAGCGTGCCCAATTGCGCTCATGCGCGCCGAGTAGAGCTTGACCAGGTCGATGGCAATCTTACGAACCGCCTTTCGGGCGTTGCCCTTCTGGCGCGCCCAGTCGGAGCCACCGAGTTTGCTGAGCACCGGCGCTTCGCCACCGACGTAACGAGTGAGAAAGTCGAGGTGGTCGGTTGGCACGAAAAGGGTGTCGCCGCTGCCTCCCCGTTTTGAAGGCGCGTATTCGATCAACAGGTACTCGCGTTCGTGTTGCTGCTTGCCGATTCCGCTTCTGCGACGCACGAGCTCGACGAAACGGCCGATGCCGTGAACCTCGTGCACCACGTAGTCGCCCGCCTTGAGTGTTAGCGGGTCAACGGCAGCTCCTCGCTTGGCGGCAAGCTTGCGCTGGGTTGGGCTGACGTAGGTCGAGTTCTTGCCGTAGAAGTCGGCTTCGGTTAGCACGATCAGATTGCTGGCCGGAGCGGCAAAACCCTTCTTCAGAGTTGCTTGCAATACTTCACCTTTGAGGTTCTTGGAGACCAACTGCTCCTCGATGCGCAAAACCGTTCCGTGACCCTCGGCAACCAAAAACACCCGCTGCCCGTGCTTGGTTTGGTCTTCGATCCACTGCAGCACCGTCATGTCTAGCCCGGTGAAGTTTGGTATCTCGAGCAAACCTAGATTGATCACGCCTTCTTCTGGGCTATCGAACGCGCTGACCCGGTAGAGCGGACGCTTACCCAGGTCGCGCTCGAATTCGGCGATGCTCTTGAAACCGCCAGCGCTCAGGTCGATCGGTGCGGTCGCTCCCTCCATCGCGGCGTCCCAGGCGGCGTGCAAAAACTCTTCGTTGGTGTCGGTCAGACTCTGCGCTCTCGCTGTGGCTCTCTCTGGGCTGAGAATCGTGACCGCGGTGTCATCGGGTAGGTAGCTGGCCAGCGGCACGAGTTCGTCACAGAGAACTGGCGCTAGAGACTCCATACCCTCGACCGGCATGCCCTCGGCGATCTTGGTCAGCATCGTCGAAAGGTTCGGGAACTCGTGCATCATCTCTCGAGCGCGAGAGGCAACGCTCGGCGTGATCACGATTTCTCGAGCAGGGTAGAGGGTGACCTCTTTGACTGGTTTGTGCTCTTCACCGAGCGGGAGCGAACGCTGGTCGGTGACAGAAAACTCGCGAATATCCTCGAGTTCGTCGCCAAAAAACTCGAGACGAACCGCGTGGGCTGCAGTGGTTGGGAATATGTCTAGGATTCCGCCACGGGCTGCGAACTCGCCACGCTTGGTGACCATGTCCACGCGCTCATAAGCCAGCTCGACAAGTTTGAGTGTGAGCTCGGGCATGAAGAAGTTCTTGCCGCTCTCGAGCTTCAGCGCCGGGTGATTGGCCAGACCCGCGATGACTGGTTGCAAAACCGCACGGACGCTGGCTAAAACATAGACCGGATGGTCGCTGTGCTCGGTTTTCAGGTCGCTGAGACGCTGCAAAACACGGACGCGTGTGCCGACGGTCTCAGGTGAAGGGCTTAGGCGTTCGTGCGGCAGGGTCTCCCATGATGGAAACTCGAGGATTTCAGCGTCAGGCTCTAGATCGTGCAAGGTTGCGGCAAGATCTTCGGCTTCGCGACCGGTTGCGGCCACCACCAACTGCACGCGAGAAAGCTTCTTCTCGGCGCGAATGTGATTGATCAGAGCCACGATTGTCGAGTGAGCGCCCTGCGGAGCGACTATGTTTACAGGAGATTTTTTGATTGCGGCTTCTAGAGCCGCTACGGGATATCCGTCTGCTACGAGCGCGACGAGGCGCGAAAGGGCCTTGGAATTCGCTCGAGCATCCACCCCTCAAGTCTAGGCGGAATGAAACTCCAACTGAGCGGCGGTAAGGCCTTTGAGGGCGATCGCCTCGACCGCGTCGGCGGCAATCTCGAGGGTGACGGGCAAACTTTTCTTTTCGGTGCTTGAGAAGTCTTTGAGCACGTAATCGGCGGTATCCATCTGCCCGGGCGGCCGCCCGATTCCAACGCGAACTCGCACGAAATCGTTACTGCCCAGAGCCGAGATGATGTCGCGCAAGCCGTTGTGACCGGCGTGACCGCCAGAGAACTTGATGCGCACGTCGTCGGCGGGGATGTCTAGTTCGTCGTGAATGACGATGATGTTTTCGGGGGCGATGTCGAAGAACTTTGCCAGGTTGACGACCGGGCCGCCCGAGTTGTTCATGAAGCTCAAAGGCTTGGCGAGAATCAGCCGTGTTTGCCCGAGCTTGGTTTCGGCCACGACCGCGTTGGCTTTGTGGCTCTTTAGCTTTGCGCCTAGACGCTTTGCCAAAACGTCGATGACCATTTGGCCGACGTTGTGGCGATTGCCAGAGTAGCCGGGCCCGGGGTTACCGAGCCCGACTACTAGAAAGGCGTTGTTACTCAGCTGGCGCCTCGGCTACCACCGGAGCGGCAGTCTCTTCGGCTGCGCCAGCAGGGGTCTCGACAACCGACGCAATTAGCGTGTCGGCGTCTAGATCCATGGTGACACCCTCAGGAAGAATGATGTCCTTGGCTAGGACGTGGTGACCGGCACCCTCCTTGTTAAGAACAACCTCGACGAACTCAGGAATGTGAGTGGCTTCGGCGGCAACCTTGACGGTCTTGTGCTCGAGGTCGAGGGTGGTACCCGAAAGGGTCTCACCGACAACGTGAACAGGAACCTCAACGTGAACAAGTTCACCCTTGCGAATAGTGACAAGGTCGACGTGCTCGATGACCTGGGTGATGACGTCCTTCGAGGCCGACTTCACTAGGACTAGCTCGTTCTTGCCATCAATCTTTAGGTCAATAACTGCGTTCTTGTGACGAAGCGCAAGAGAAAGCTCGTGAGCTGGGAGGGTCACGTGGCGTGGATCGGTACCGTGACCGTAGATGACTGCTGGGGTGCGGCCGGCTGCGCGGAACTTGCGAGCTGCTCCCTTGCCAAATGAGGTGCGGTTTTCGGCAACAATGGTTGCTTCAGACATTTTGATTCCTTCAGGTTAGTTTTATCAACTCGAGCGTTTTCACGCGAGGATCTAGCCCTAGGGCTTGCCCCGTCGATTACGGCCCCTTGCGGAGCCCTCGCCGTTGTCTTACCTGTTTAGTCTAAGGGTTAAGCGTGGCCAGGGAAAATCTGGCTAACCGAATTGTCGTCGAAGACGGCACCGATAGCACGCGCGATTAGCGGAGCAATCGAGAGCACGGTCAGCGATTCGAAACGCTTTTCTTCTGGAATCGGCAGGGTGTTGGTGACGATCACTGCGTCTACGCTGTCGCCGCTTAGGCGCTCTACGGCTGGGTCAGAGAAGATGGCGTGAGTTGCGGCCACGATTACTCGCTTAGCGCCGTTCTTCTTTAGAGCGGCGGCTGCGGCCACGATGGTGCCGGCGGTGTCGATCATGTCATCGACCAGGAGGCAGGTACGTCCTTCAACGTCACCGACAACCTCTTGAGCCGTTACCTGGTTTGGCACGTCTGGGTCGCGACGCTTGTGCACGATCGCAAGTGGGGCCCCGAGACGGTCTGCCCAGATGTCAGCCACTCGAACTCGACCCGAGTCTGGCGAGACAACTGTGATGTTGCCATCGTCGAAGGTGTCGCGAACGTAGTCGGCAAGCATCGGTAAGGCCCAAAGGTGGTCAACCGGGCCGTCGAAGAAGCCCTGAATCTGAGGAGTGTGCAGGTCAACCGAGATGATTCGGTTGGCGCCGGCGGCCTTGTAGAGGTCGGTCATTAGACGAGCCGAGATTGGCTCGCGTCCCTTGTGCTTCTTGTCTTGACGGGCGTAGGGGAAGAACGGGGCAACCACGGTGATTCGTTTTGCCGAAGCTCGCTTTAGGGCGTCCAGCATCAGAAGTTGCTCGACGAGCCAGTGGTTCACCGGTGCTGGGTATGCCTGAATGACGAATGCGTCGACACCACGAACCGACTCTTCAAATCGAACGAAGGTTTCGCCAGAAGCGAAGTCGTAAGCGGTGGTTGGGACAAGTTCGGTGCCCAGTAGTGAGGCGATCTCTTCGGCTAGTGCCGGGTGGGCACGCCCACTCAGAATGGCCAGTCGTTTGCGTCCGTTGATGGTGATTTCGCTCAAGACTGAACCCGCTTCTCTCTACTCTTTGGCGTTCTCGGCGGCCTTCGCCGCTGCAGTTCCTGGCCGGTTTTCGATGACCCAACCCGCAAAGTTTCTTTGTGGTGAGTGGCTTTGCGCCAACTCGCCAGCTTTGACTTCTTTGCGAACCGTGGTGCCTGCAGCTGTGTAAGCCCCATCACCAATCGTAATCGGTGCGACGAAGGTGTTATGCGACCCGCTGCGAACATGTGAACCGATAACGGTCTTGTGCTTATTTACCCCGTCGTAGTTGGCAAAAATGGTACCCGCACCAATGTTGGTCTCTTCACCAATTACCGCGTCGCCCACGTAACTGAGATGTGGAACCTTAGAGCCTCGGCCAATCACCGAATTCTTGGTTTCAACGAATGTGCCGATCTTGCCGTCAACGCCGAGGTCGGTGCCCACGCGAAGGAAGGCGTATGGGCCAACCGATGCGCCTTCACCGATGCGTGAAGAAGCCACCTGCGATTTGATCACCTTTGCGCCGGCTCCGACGATGGTGTCCGTCATGTCTACTTCGGGGCCGATCTTGGCTCCGGGGCCAATTACAGTGGTGCCCTTCAGATATGTGCCTGGCAAAATCACGGCGTCTTCGCCGATGGTCACGGTGACGTCGATCCAGGTGGTGAACGGGTCGAGAATCGTTACGCCGGCCTGCATCCAGGCTTCGCAGATGCGGCGGTTGAGCTCAGCAGCAACCTCACTCAGCTGAACGCGATCGTTGATACCGGCAACGAGCCAGTTATCTGAGACGGCGAGCGCCTGCGCCTTCGCTCCTTCGCGCACCAGAAGTGCAGCGATATCGGTCAGATATCGCTCGCCCTGGGCGTTGTGCGACGAAAGTTTGCCCAAAGATTCGCGAAGAGCCTTGGAGTCGAAAACATAAACACCGGCATTGACCTCAGCAATTTGGATTTGCTCCTCGGACGCGTCTAGGTGCTCGACGATGCCTAGAAACGAGCCGTCGTTGGAGCGAATGATTCGACCGTATCCGGTAGGGTCGTCGGCGATCTGGGTTAGCACAGTGGCAGCAAAGCCGCCGTTGAGGTGTGCCTCAAGGAGTGACTCTAGGGTCGCCACGTCTAGAAGTGGCACGTCACCACTGGTAACCACGACAGCGCCTTCAAAATCTTCTGGCAGCACGTGCAGAGCGCATTCGACAGCCCTGCCGGTGCCTGGCACTTCGTCCTGGTCGGCGATTGTCGCATTGGGAAAGAAAGTCTCTACGTATTCGACAATTTGGTCACGCTGGTGGCGAATGACAGGCACCACGTGCGCTGCGCCAAGTGCCGAAGCAGTGGCTAAGGCGTGCCCAAGAAGCGGAAGTCCGGCTAATTCGTGCATAACCTTGGGCTTGCTCGAACGCATTCGAGTGCCTTCGCCAGCGGCGAGCACTACAACTGCTAGACGTTTCTCGGTCATCGTTGATCCTCCTCGAATCGCTCCGCCCCCAGGATTCGAACCTGGACCGAACGCCTCCAAAGAGCGCCGTGCTGCCGTTACACTAGGGCGGAAAAATCGCCTTGCGGCGACTAACTCCAAGTTTGCCAGATTAAGCGAGCGCTTCTGAGGTTTCTAGCCACTCGTTTTCAAGTTGTTGCCGTTTTTGGTTCAACTCGGCCTGCTTTGCGACCATGGCAGCCAGGCCGTCGAAGTCGTTTTGATCGTGGCCGGTCATGTTTTCGTGTAACAGCGCTTCTTCGGTGGCTAGCTTCTCAAGTGCACGCTCTAGCCGACTCAGGTTCTTCTCGGCGTCGCGAAGCGCAGCCCCGGTCATCTTCGACACCTTTGCCGCAGCCGGCTTGGCTCCCAGGCTGGCTTTGCGCAACTGCAGGTATTGATCGACTCCGCCGGTTAGGTGCCGCAGGTGCCCGTCGCCCATCAGCGCGTACTGGTCGTCAGTTACTCGCTCTAACAGGTAGCGGTCGTGGCTAACCACGATCAGTGTGCCTGGCCACGAGTCGAGCAGGTCTTCCATTGCTGCCAGGATGTCGGTGTCGAGATCATTCGTCGGTTCGTCGAG
>CAIJJH010000004.1 GCA_903820955.1 uncultured Micrococcales bacterium | reverse complement strand
TTGTCGCGAAGCTTGCCATTGACCTGCACTACGGCGATTGTGTTGCTTTCAACGAGCAAAGATTCATCGGCTGACTGCAAGAGAGCGAGTGCAACACCCGGCTCGTAACCGAGTTTGCTCCACATGTCCTCTGCCGTGTAAGGCGCGAATAACGATACCGCCTTCGCGACAACCTCGGCACCCTCGCGAACCGCTGGGTCTTTAGGTCCCGCTTCGCCATCGATCGCCTTGCGAAGCGCGTTCACAAGCTCCATTAGCTTGGCAACTCCTACATTGAACTTGAAGCTTTCGATTAGCGGGCCGAAGTCGCGAAGGAAGGTGTGGGTCGCCTTGCGCATCTCCTTGTTGCCAGTGGCAAAGTCGACGCCTTTCTCGCTGGTGACGTCGTTTGCGGCACGCCAGGCGC
Organism: uncultured Micrococcales bacterium; assembly: GCA_903820955.1. GTDB lineage: Bacteria > Actinomycetota > Actinomycetes > Actinomycetales > Microbacteriaceae > Rhodoluna. The sequence continues at coordinate 15,217 of CAIJJH010000004.1, read as the reverse complement.
GAGCCAAGAACTTTGCCGAGCCAGATGGCGAAACATCTGCCCAGTCGATGTCGTCCTCGGGCGGGCCAGCAAAAGCCATGGTGAGACGCACGGCATCGACACCGTGTTCGTCGAGTTGAGCGCTCAGTGCAACGATGTTTCCGCGTGACTTCGACATCGCCGAGCCGTTCATGAGAACCATGCCCTGGTTGAGTAGACGCGTGAACGGTTCGTCAAAGTCGACCAGACCCATGTCGTGCAGGACCTTGGTGAAGAAGCGTGCGTAGAGCAGGTGCAGGATCGCGTGGGTCACTCCGCCGACGTATTGATCGACTGGCGCCCAATCCTTGGCGGCCTGAACCGGGAAAGCCTCGGTTTCGCTATTCGGTGACAGGAATCGCAAGAAATACCAGGACGAGTCCACGAAGGTGTCCATGGTGTCAGTGTCGCGCTTGGCAGGCTTGGCGCAGTGCGGGCAAGGAACGTTTACCCAATCGGCAGCGCCACCGAGCGGACTGGTGCCCTTTGGCTTCAGGTCGAGACCCTCTGTCGAAGGTAGAACCACGGGCAGGGATTCGGCCGGAACCGGGACTTCGCCGCAAGACTCGCAGTGAATGATCGGAATCGGCGTTCCCCAGTAGCGCTGGCGCGAAATCAGCCAGTCGCGAAGCCTAAAGTTCTTGGTCGCCTTCGCCTTGCCCGTGCTCTCGAGTAGTTCGAGCACCTTGGTGATCGCGTCCTTTTTGTTCAGACCATCGAGAGGCCCCGAGTTGATGTGCGGGCCGTCGCCGGCTATGTCGTCCGCGTTGTCAACGACAACACGTATCGGCAAGTCAAAAGTTCTAGCGAATTCGCCATCGCGCTGGTCGTGGGCCGGAACAGCCATAATCGCGCCGGTTCCATAGTCGGCCAACACGTAGTCGGACGCCCAGATCGGCAGCTTTTCGCCGTTGACCGGGTTGATTGCGTAAGAACCCAGGAACACGCCGGTCTTTTCGCGGTCGGTCGCTAGACGCTCGATGTCATTCGACTTCTTGACCAGTTCGAGATACGCGTCGAAGGCCTTGCGGGTGTCGGCATCTGCACCGGCGGCAAGCTTGCCAGCGAGAGCACTATCGGCAGCAACAACCATGAAGGTTGCGCCGAACAAGGTGTCTGGCCGGGTGGTGAAGACGGTGATCGCTTCGTCGAAACCCTCGACGTCAAAGGTAACTTCGGCACCGTAGGAGCGACCGATCCAGTTGCGTTGCATCGAAAGCACCTTCGATGGCCAGTTGCCCTCGAGAGTGTCTAGGTCATCTAGCAAACGGTCGGCGTATTCGGTGACCTTGAAATACCACTGGGTCAGGGTTTTTTTCGTGGCCACCGCGTCGCAGCGTTCGCATAGTCCCTGAACTACCTGCTCGTTAGCTAAAACTGTCTGGCAGGAGGGGCACCAGTTGACTGCGGAATTCTTGCGATAGGCAAGCCCGCGCTTGTAGAACTCGAGGAACAACCACTGGTTCCAGCGGTAGTAGATCTCATCGGAGGTGACCAGGACGCGATCCCAGTCGAATGAGCAGGCGTAACGGCGCATCGATGCGCGCTGCTGAGCAATGTTGTCGTAGGTCCAGCCACGAGGGTCCAAGCCGCGCTTGATGGCGGCGTTTTCGGCGGGAAGACCGAACGAGTCCCAGCCGATTGGGTGCATCACGTTGTAGCCCCGCTGAACCCAGTAGCGAGAGATTACGTCACCGAGCGCGTAGGCCTCGGCATGGCCCATGTGCAGGTCGCCGGATGGGTACGGAAACATGTCGAGAACATATTTCTTGGGGCGAGGATCGCCCTCGATTCCGGAGTTGAACGGCTTTAGGTCGTCCCAGACCGGCAACCAGCGCTCTTGAAGCGCAGCGATGTCATATTCGCTTTCGTGCTCGGTCATTTGCTCAACTCTTCGAAGTGTTTTGGGGACTCGTCAAGGTTACCAAGACCACGGGTCTTCGAGGCCAAGCGCGGTCAGCATTGCCTTGGCCTTCAGGTGGGTTTCTTCGAGTTCTTCCGAAGGGATCGAGTCAGATGTTATCCCGCCGCCGATACCGATACGAACGCCACCCGGTTCGAAGACGATTGTTCGAATAACCATGCCTAGGTCTACCGAACCGTCAAAACCCAAATAACCGAGGGCACCCGAATAAACTCCGCGCTCCCCCGATTCGAGCTCGCGAATGATCTCGATGGCTCGCAGTTTCGGAGCGCCGGTCATTGAGCCGCCCGGAAACGCTGCCCGAATCGCGTCCAGCTGACTCTTGTCTGCGCGAAGACGACCAACAACAGTGCTGACCAACTGGTGGACGGTCTTGTATGTCTCGACCTGGAACAGCTCGGGGACCCCTACCGTTTCGGGTTCACAAACCTGCCCGATGTCGTTTCTCATCAGATCGACGATCATCAGGTTCTCGGCTCGCTCCTTGAGGTTGCTAGCCAACTCTGCGGCGAGATCGGAATCCTTGGCCGGATCCTCGTCGCGACGCCTGGTTCCCTTGATGGGTTTTGATGAAACCCAGCCGTCGGCGCTCACTCGCAAGAACTGCTCCGGCGAAGTGCTCGCAATCGCTCGCTCACCGAGCTTGAGGTAACTCGCGTATGGAGTTGGATTTAGTGACCGCAATCGCAGGAATGTTTCGAGCGGATCGGCCTCACCGCTCGCCGTTAGTTCGTTGGTTAGACAGAGCTGGTAGACATCCCCGGCAGCAATGTGTCGCTGAGCGGCCTCGATCAGCTCGAGGTATCGACTGGGCGAGTGTCGAAGAACCGGGTTCGTGATCGTCGAAGTTGAGTGTGAATTGCGATAGGCGGCGGTTTCGCCACCGACCAAGGCCAACCGCAGCAGTGCTGCCTGAAACCAGTGATCAAACTCGGCGTTTGTTGCAAACAGGCCGATAAACCAGATATGCCGGTTCTCGTGGTCGAAAACCAGCGCACGATCAACGGCTAAAAACTCGTCGTGCCCTGACTCGTAGCCAAAGACACCGACCAAACCCGGACGAAAGGCGAACGGTAACTCGGCCTCAAAATCGCCAGGCTGCAGGGCCGAGAGGCTGCTCGGCGTGCCCGATCCGATAACGCTAAACCGATCGTGCATCGAATGCTCGCGGTCCAACCAAAACGCGTAGCGGTCGGTCGCGTGCAGCGTGATGAAGGCATCTGCAGGTGCGCTCCACCCGTCAAGCCGTTCACAGTAGAGCTGCACGGGAGCCTTTCGAATCGATTGGTAAAAACCGCGTTCCGCAGACAATAGATTATTACCGTGGATTTCGGTGAGTTTTACCTTTACAAGAATGGCACTCTGGCGGCCATTTCCGAGCCTGCCGAGCAAGAAGTCGGCCTCGCGGTAGCCGATTCGTTACTGATCGAAAACGGCGCCACCCACGCAATCGAGCAACACAAGGCGCGTTTCACCTCGGGCGTTGCAATCGTTTCGCCCGAGCACCTCGAAGACCTACCATCGTTCTTCGAGCAGTCTTTTGCGCTGATTCCGAGAACCGGACGCTGGTGGCCAAGATTCGAACTTCACCTTGGCTCCGAATCACCAAGTCAGCTGTTTTTTAGGTTGCGAAAGGCGCCGGATCCACTGGGTAAGTTGACGGTTTGGACCCTGCCAGAGCCAGACCCGCGAATCAACCCGAGCATCAAGGGGCCAGATCTGAGCCTCGGCCAACAGCTTCGCCGCAAGGCAAAGATGAACGGTGCCGACGAGGCAATCATCTTGAACTCCGAAGGTTACATTTCTGAAGGTGCACTGAGTTCGCTTCTTTGGTGGCGAGACGACGTCCTGTTTGCACCATCAGACGCGGTTCGTTGGCTGCCAAGCGTCACCAGAAACCTGGTGCTTGCGATTGCGAAACAAAGCGGGTTTGAAGTCAGGCTCGTTCGAGCAAAGCCTTCGGAACTCATCGGTTGCGAAGTTTGGCTACTCAGCGCGTTGAACGGTATCCGCGAGGTCGAACACTGGATCGACCTGGGTGGTCCCTTGGCAAAGCCAAAACATCTAGAAGCTTTCAACAAGCGCATGAGACTTTTTTCTCAACAGATTTGAATGCGACACTTGACTCGTGACCGAATTCATTAGCTGGCTTTTTGCCGCAGTCCAATCGATTGAACCGATCACGCGCGACCTGATCGCCTTCGGTGCAATCTTTGCCGAAACCTCGCTGTTTCTCGGACTCATCGTTCCCGGCGACAGCGTGGTTTTGGTTACCGCTTCGTCGGTTCACAACATTATCGATTTCATGGGTCTGATGCTCTTTGTGATTGCGGGTTCACTGGCTGGCGAATCGGTTGGATTCTGGATTGGGCGGGTCTTCGGTAAGCGAATTCGCGCGAGCTGGCTCGGCCAGAAGATCGGCGAGCAGAACTGGGAACTCGGCGACTCCTTCGTTCACAAGCGTGGCGGTGTGGCCGTCGCAATCTCGCGATTCGTTCCAGTTCTGCACTCCCTCGTCCCAGTAATCGCCGGCATGACCAAGATGCGCTACCGCAGCTTCATTAGCTGGACTCTGGCCGCCTGCGCTCTCTGGTCTGGGGTTTACGTCTCCCTCGGTTGGACTGCGGGCAACGCCTGGCAAACGCTCGCCAAGGATGCCCAGTGGGGTGGAATCATCTTCGCAGCACTTCTGATCGTTGCTATCGTGGCCGGACACCTCGTCAAGACGCGCATCGAGAAGGCAGCCGAGAAGTTTGCCAAGGGTGGCAGCGAGAAAATCTAATGTGCGGTCGTTTTGTTGTTGCTAAATCGGTAGGTGAAATAGTCACCACCTTCGAAGTCGACGAAGTCATCGGTGAAATGCCCGCAATCTCTTATAACGTCGCCCCCACTCAGCAGGTTGCCATCGTGGTTGATCGCTCATTTGAAAAAGACGAGGACGGCGGCCCGGTTGGCGAACTAAGCAGGGAACTGCACTCGGCACGCTGGGGTCTTGTGCCGCGCTGGGCGAAGGGTGAGAGCGAAGGCGCTCCCCTGATCAACGGACGCATCGAGACCATTCTCGAAAAGCCATCTTTCAAGGATTCGGTGATTCGGCGTCGTTGCGTGATACCGGCTTCGGGTTACTACGAGTGGCAGGTGAAACCCGACGGCACCAAGCAACCCTTCTACATAAACGCGGGCGAGGGAATGTTTGCGCTGGCTGGCCTTTACGAGTGGTGGAAGAAGCCCGACGGCAGTTGGTTGCTCTCGACCACGACGCTAACCAAGGACTCGGCGCCAGAACTCGCCCACATTCACGACCGCAACCCGCTACTTTTGACTCCGGATACCTTCGAGGCCTGGCTTGATCCACACATAATCGGCGACGAGGAGCTTCTGGAGGCGATTTCGTCTGGTTCAGATGAAGTTGCCGCCGAAGCGCTTTTCACCCCCGTAGCGGCGAGGGTTGGCAAGGTTAGCGAAAACGATTCGAACCTGATTCTGCCCCTCTAAACCCACTCGATTTGCATTGTCGGCGGGAGTGCATACACTCTACATATTCGAACAAATGTTCGAATAACTCGGGAGGTATGAAAAGTGACACTGATCAATGATCGAGTGGAGGTTTCGGTAGACAAAACCGGCTCCCCCATCGGTTTCAGCTGGAAGGGCGGCCACTACCTGGTGAATTCAAAACCGGTGCGCTGGTTTGCCAGAAAACAGTGGTGGGTCGAATCGGCGAGGGTTCAACGCGGCATCGGAGCCGGTGTGCTCGAGGTAGAGATGTGGCGAATGATCGCCGCCGACCCGGCCAAGAAACAGAACCAATTCGAGCTCGTGCACGACGCAATGTTGGACGTCTGGCGTTTGGTGCGCGTCTACGAATAGATGTTCACTCACCTAAACGTAGCCTCAGCGTTCTCCGGGCACTACGGGGTTACCAGGCCAGAACTACTTGTCGAGGCAGCCGCCTCGCAGGGTGCGTCGGCCCTAGCCATCACCGACCGAGATGGCCTCTACGGTGCGGTGAAACACATGGGGGCCTGCCTAAAGCTCGGAATCGATCCGATAGTTGGCGTCAATCTCGCCGTCAAAGATCTCGGTAGAGTCGTTGTCCTCGCCAAAGGCAACGATGGCGGAATCGGTTGGGCGGCCCTGTGCCACGTCGTTTCGGCGGCAGCCAAAAAGGGCAAACCGATATCGATCACCCGAGAAGAACTCGCCGAACTCGTGATTCGCGACGGACTCGCGCTTTGCACCGTGCTAATCGGCCAAGACACCGACTTCGGGTTCGCGGCGATCAACCGCGATCGCTCAACGGCAGCTGTGGCACTGACCGAGTGGCGAAGATTCTTTTCGGCAAAAGGCGCCCTGGCGATCGAACTGACCAACCACCGCACCGAACCAGAGAGCGCCGGGTCTTCTGCGGTTGCCTCGCGAATGCTGGCACTGGGCGACTCGATGGGGGTGCCGAGCGTTCTGACCAACGCGGTTCGCTACCTCAGCCCAGACGACGCACTGACCGCAGACGTGCTCGACTCGGCAAGGTTTCTCGAGCCACTCGGCTCGTTCACGCCGCAACCTAATGCGCAGGCCTGGCTGAAGCCACCCGCCTCGATGGTTTCGCTCGCCGTAGAAATCACCAACGATCGCGAGCGGGCTCAAAGGCTACTCGAGGCAACCGAGGCGCTAGCCGACCGCTGCCGGCTGAACCCACCGAACGATTGCGGCTGGGGCAAACCGAAGACCCCCGAGAAATCGACTCTGGGCATCGAAGGCAACCCGTTCGAGGTGCTCTGGCAACGCGCCTACTCGGCGATTGACTGGCGATACCCAAACATCAAAGAGCGCAGGTTGCTCGAGATTCGCAATCGACTCGGCAAAGAGTTGGTCACCATCAACAAACTCGGCTTCGCCACCTACTTTCTAACCGTGGCCGACGTGGCCCAGATGATTCGTGACATGAAGATTCGCATCGCGGCCCGAGGCTCTGGGGCCGGTTCGCTAACGAACTATCTGCTCGGCATCAGCGGGGTCGACCCGATCGAGCACGACCTGCTCTTCGAACGCTTTCTCTCGACCGAGCGCTCTAGTCTGCCCGATATCGACATCGACGTTGAATCCGCCAGGCGGCACGACATCTACCGAGCCATCTTCAGGCGCTACGGCTCTAACCGAGTGACTCTGCTCTCGATGCAATCCACCTACCGCGGGCGCGGAGCGATGCGCGACTCCGGGCTGGCCCTCGGCTTGGACGAAGATCAAATCGACGAAATTGCGGCAAACATGTGGCGTTTCAGCGCCCGCTCGTTCAGAAGCGCAATCGCGCAGAAGCCCGAACTCGCGATGGTCGCCGAGGCTCTAGAAAAAGACCGCAAGATGAACCTGCTGGTCGACATCACCGAACGTCTCGACCGACTCCCCCGACACATCTCGATGCACCCCTGCGGCGTGATTCTCGGCGACGCCACCCTGCTAGATCTGACCCCGGTAGAAAAGAGCGGGCTCGGCCTACCGATGAGCCAGTTCGACAAAGACGACATGGACCCGATGGGCATGCTGAAGCTCGACGTTCTCGGTGTGCGCATGCAGAGCGCGATGGCCTACGCGGTTAGAGAACTAGAGCGCGTCAAGGGTGAAGTCTTAGACCTCGACGCGATCGCCAAAGACGACGAGGCAACCTTCGCGAACATCAGAACCACCAACACGCTCGGAATCTTTCAGATCGAAAGCCCCGGCCAGCGCGAACTGACCGGCAAACACCAGCCGACCGAGTTCAACGACCTAACCATTCAGATTTCACTGTTTCGCCCAGGCCCGATGAAGGGCAACATGATTGCCCCTTACCTAGACGGTCGTCACGGCTTCGCCAAGGCCGAATACATTCACCCCGATCTCGAGCCGATTCTGCGTGAAACCTTCGGGGTAGTGATCTTTCACGAGCACGTGCTGCGCATTTTCGACAAGATGACCGGTTGCGGGTTGGCTAAGGCCGACGAGTTTCGCCGTTCGCTAGAAGACCCGCGGGTTTCGGCGTCAGTTGAACAGTTCTTCAGGCACCAGGCGGCGATTCGCGGTTACAGCCCGCTGGTGATCGAAAAGGTTTGGGAGATCCTGAAAAGCTTCTCGAGTTTTGGTTTCTGCAAGGCTCACGGAGCCGCCTTTGCCCTACCCACATACCAGAGCGCTTGGCTGAAGACCCACCACCCCACCGAGTTTCTGGCCGGGCTCTTCACTCACGACCCTGGCATGTACCCCCGAAGGCTGCTGGTCGCCGAAGCCAGAAGACTGGGCGTGAACCTGCTGCCGATAGACGTCAACCTCTCGACCGACGAGTATCTGGTCGAAACAAACGGCGTCAGGATGGCGCTGAGAGACGTTCAGGGAATGACCGAGGCAGAGCTCGAGCGAATCATCGAAAACCGGCCATACAACGACGTGGCGGATTTCTACCGCAGGGCTAGGCCGTCTCGTCGCACGCTAGAACGATTAGCCACCGTGGGTGCCTTGGATTCGCTCGTGAACGGCACCGAATACAACCGAGGCGACATCCTCGCCCGAGTTCGCGAGCTCAACGCGATCGTCAAACGCCCGGTTGCCGACCCAAACCAGCCAATGCTCGACTTCGAACTTCTCGAGCGCCTACCGAAGGGCAACACCGCGCCAACCAAGAACGAAATCGTTGCCGCCGAGCTGGCGATCCTGAAGATGGACGTGACCGGGCACGCGCTCGAACAATATCGCCCGATGCTAGATGAGATGGGTGTGGTGCACTCGAGCGAACTCGTTGGCCTTAGAAACAAGTCCGAGGTGTTGGTTGCCGGCATTCGAGTGGCAACTCAGACTCCCCCGATGCGCTCGGGCAAACGCGTGGTATTCATTTCGCTAGACGACGGTTACGGCTGCTCGGATTCGACGTTCTTCGACGAAGCGCAGAGCCGCTGCAGCCACATCCTGTTCAACAACCGAATTCTGATCATCGCCGGCAAGACCCGAAGAACAGGAGTGAACGGCGTTTCGATCATGGCCGAAAACGCCTGGGACGTTCGTGAGCTTTGGAGTCAGTGGAAGGCTAAGTCAGCCTAGAATCTCGGCGGTGCCCGAAAGCCCGACTCGGCTGGCGCCCGCGGCCACTAGAGCCTCAACCTGCTCCAGGGTGCGAATGCCACCAGAAGCCTTAACTCCAAGACGATCACCAACGGTGGCTCGCATGAGTGCGATGTTCTCAACCGTTGCACCCTCGGGTGCGAAACCAGTCGAGGTTTTAACAAAGTCGGCTCCGGCCGACTCAGACAGCTCGCAACCCTTCACAATCTGCTCTTTGCTTAGATACGCAGTCTCAAGAATCACCTTCACGCAGGTGGTGTCGTTTACCGCACGGGCAGCGCTTACGACCTGACGGATGTCGTCCTCTACGGCGACTAGGTCTCCAGAAAGCATCCAGCCGATGTTGATCACCATGTCGACCTCGTGAGCACCATTTCGAACAGCCTCAGCCGCCTCGCAGGCCTTTGATGTGGTGTCTGTCGTGCCGTGTGGAAACCCGATCACGGTGCAGACCTTGACGTCGGAGCCGGCAAGAAGCTTCGCGGCTAGAGGAACGTCGCTGGGTCGAATGCAGTAAGCGGCGGTTTGGTACTTGAGCGCTATCGCAGCGCCGTCCTTGACGTCTTGAACGGTTGAGGTCGGCTTTAGCACCGAATGGTCGATTAGCGAGGCTAGGTTCATGTTTGAAGTCTAAGTGAAACCAAAAAACCTCCCACTTGGGGAGGCCTTCGTTTTTGGTGGACCTGAGGGGATTTGAACCCCTGACCCCCTGCATGCCATGCAGGTGCGCTACCAGCTGCGCCACAGGCCCGTTCGTCGCCTAAGCAACTTGTCTAGATTACTACAAAACCTAGGCCACTGCGGCTTCGAGTTTGACCACCGGGCAGTCTCCGTAGATTCGCTCGAGGGTGTAGTAAACGCGCTCTTCTTCGTGCATCACGTGGACGACGACATCGCCGAAATCGAGCAGGATCCAACGAGCGAGCGACTTACCCTCGCGACGCAGGGCCTTCACACCGATTTCTAGAAACTTTTCTTCAACGCCGTCGGCAATACCGGCTACCTGGCGTTCGGTTCTACCGGAAACCAGCACACAGACGTCGTTTAACGGCGTGATCGAGGTTACATCAAAGCCAACGATGTTCTCGGCAATCTTGTCAGATGCAGCGCTTGCGGCAATATTGGCGAGCTTGATGGCCTGTTTTGATGCGGTCATTGATTCCCTAATTAGAACTTGATTACACCGAGCCAATAGGCTGCGATGACTAACGCCCCGACTGTCACCATCAAAACTGAGGTGAAGGCCAGGAGAACGGTTTGCGACTCGCCACGTCGCTTCTTGATTGGCATCACGCTTTCGCGCGCGCGAGAATTCATGACGCCGCTAGCGCGGATTGGTGCAATCGCCGAGACATAGTTGCCGGTGAAGTCTTCCGAGATTGAATCATCGGCCGCGTTGTCATCGGGCACCTGAACGATGGTGATGCTTCCGGTGGTCGGTTGAAGCGGGATTTCGATTGAACCGGTGAGGACAATCTCGCCGGTGTCCGTGAATATCGAACCTGCAGTAAGGGGGTCGCCGGGTACAACGGTGATCGAGTTAGTTTGGGGTTCGCGAACCAGGCTCGGTGAAATCTCAAACTCCACCGGCTGCGATTCTTCTTCGCCGGCGGTCAACTCCTCTTCGAGTTCTTCTTGATCGACGGTGTTTTGAAAAATCTCCTCGAACGATGACGGAACGACGGCCTCTAGAGCAGCGACCTCTTCAATCACGGCGGGTTCCGAAACCACGCCTTCGTTCATAGCGAGCCAAAGCTCGTAATCCTCGTCGCGGCTCATTTGCCCACCGCCGAATAAAGCTCATGTTTTGCGATGTACTGAACCACGCCATCGGGCACCAGGTACCAAACCGGCTTGCCAGTAGCAACTCGCTGGCGCACGTCGGTGCTGCTGATCGAAAGCGCAGGAATCACGAGTGTCTCTATAGCTCCGCTAGGCGAGTCTGGGATCACAAGTTTGTGACCTGGCCGGCTAACCGCAATGAAGTGAGCGAGTTCCCAAATCTTGTCGATGTCCTTCCAAGCCAGGATCTGCGCGACTGCGTCGGCGCCGGTTATGAAGAAGAGTTCGGCGTCTGGGTAGGCGGCCTTGATGTCGCGCAAGGTATCGATTGTGTAAGTTGGGCCCTCGCGGTCGATATCGACTCGACTGACAGTGAAGCTAGGGTTGGCTGCGGTTGCGATAACCGACATGAGGTAACGGTGTTCACCTTCGGTGACCTTGCCCTTTTGCCAAGGTTCACCGGTTGGGACGAAGATGACTTCGTCAAGTTTGAAAACCGACGAAACCTCGCTCGCGGCAACCAAGTGGCCGTGGTGAATAGGGTCAAAGGTGCCACCCATAACCCCAAGGCGAAATTTGCTCATCGAAAATTACCGCCAGAGCGGTTTAGTGGTGACCCTTGTTGTCTTTGGTGTCTTTGTGGTCGTGACGATTTGCAACGTCACGGAACGACCAGGTGACCAGACCCAAGAGCATGAAAACAGTGAAGGCAATCAGGCCGAAAACGACCGTAGGGAACGGGTAGATTGAGGCGGCCTCGGTAGCGAGAATTCGTGTCATTGTTCTCCTTGTTGCTTCAAGAATAGCCTAGGCGCGGGTTTGACCAGCGCCTCTGACGATCCATTTCGTACTGGTTAGTTCTTGAAGACCCATTGGTCCGCGGGCGTGAAGCTTCTGAGTCGAGATTCCAACCTCTGCGCCAAAACCGAATTCACTGCCGTCAGTGAAGCGAGTTGCCGAGTTCACCATGACAACCGCCGAATCCACTTCTGCCAAAAAGCGCTCGGCGTTGGCAACGTCTTCCGTGATTATCGACTCGGTGTGATGAGTCGAATACTTGGCAATGTGAGCCAGCGCGGCGTCTAGGTCGGCGACGACCTTCACGGCTAGATCGAGGGAGTAATACTCGGTTGACCAGTCTTCTTCAGTCGCTGGGACAGCAGCAGGAAAGATTTCGCGAGTGGCTTCGCAGCCGTGAATCGTGACACCGGAGTCGACAAGTTTTTGCAAAACAACCGGCAAAAGTCGTTCCGCGGCGGCCTCGTGGACCAGCAGGGTTTCTAGCGCGTTGCAGACCGACGGGCGCTGAGTCTTCGAATTGTGCACGATCTTTACCGACCAGTCGGTGCTAGCGGTCTCGTCTAAGAAAATGTGGACTACGCCGTCTCCGGTCTCGATGACCGGAACCTTCGATTCGGCAACCACCGCTTTGATTAGGGAAGCGCTCCCTCTCGGGATCAAAACGTCGACGATTCCACGGGCCTGCATCATCTCAACCGCACCTTGGCGACCAAAGTCGTCGACGGTTTGCACGGCATCCGCTGGTAATCCAACCGAGGCTAGTGCCTCCTGAAGAACAGATACCAAGACGAGGTTGGTGTTCTCGGCTGCGGTTCCGCCGCGCAGAACCACGGCGTTGCCAGACTTGATGGCGAGAGCCGCGATGTCGATGGTCACGTTCGGGCGAGCTTCATAGATTGCACCGACAACGCCGAAAGGCACTCGTGTCTGAGATATAACCAACCCGTTTGGCAGGGTTGAACCTCTTACCACCTGGCCAACTGGATCTGGCAGGTTTGCGATCTGGTTTACGGCGGCGGCGAGGGCCAGGATTCGAGTTTCGTCGAGACTCAAGCGGTCCTGAAGCCCCGAACTCAAGCCCTCGGCGATGCCGCGTTCGAGGTCTTTGCGATTTGCGGCGATTATTTGGTCGGCTCTTGCCGGCAAAAGTCGAGCGATCGAGTGCAGCGCCTCATTCTTAAGGAGTGTGTTTGCCTGACCGAGCGCGCCAGAAGCCGCCTTGGCTAAGCGAAGCTTGTCGGTTGCGGTGGTCATGAGCCAACTTTACTTTCAAACCAGGTGCCAACGTCGTTACCGGCAAGCGCTTCGACAACGAGATCGGCGCTGGTTAGCAGCACCGGGATCCCCTTGGAGTTTGCGAGCTTGGCGGCCGAAACCTTGGTTATCGCCCCCCCGGTGCCCACGCCCGAATCAGAACCGCCGATGACGATGCCTGAAAGGTCGTCGTCGAAGTCGACACTGTCGATCACCACGGCACCCTCGGTGCTAGGCGGTGCGGTGTAAAGAGCATCGATGTCGCTCAGGAGAATGAGAGCCTCGGCGTCAACAAGGATCGCAACCAGCGCGGCGAGTCTGTCGTTGTCGCCGAAGCGAATCTCGGCGGTTGCCACGGTGTCGTTCTCGTTCACGATTGGCAGAACGCGAAGTTCAAGTAAGCGCTCCATTGCACGTTTGGCATTTGCTCGGGTTTCTTCACCTTCGAGGTCGTCGGCGGTCAGCAGAACCTGACCGGCAATGATTCCGAAGCCGTCGAGGCTTGACTGGTAGCGAGCGATAAGACGGCTCTGACCAACCGAAGCCAGCGCTTGCGACGTGGCTAGGTCTTCTGGCTTCGATTCGATGTTTAGCAGTGGCATACCGGTTGCGATTGCACCAGAGGTGACCAAGATGACTTCAGTGCCCGAGCCGTGAGACTTCGCGATTGCAGCCACGAGAGAGCCGAGTTTCGAACCGGCACCGCTGATCGAAGAAGAACCAACCTTCACCACAATGCGCTTTGCGCGTGGCAACTGACTTCTGTTCTCGATCATCTACTCACCGCCTTCAAGCTCGGACTCCACCGACCAAACTCCGGCCTTGCGTTCGACCTCGTCGGCCGCGCGGGCAGCCGATTTGGCATCCATGCGTTCTTTGTAACTTGCTCGACGATCACTTGTGGTGCGACGGTCGTTCGTGTCTAGTCTTGCATCGTAGCCGCGAGGGCCAGCAATCAACTCGCCTGCAGAGGCAATGGTTGGCTCCCAGTCGAAGACCACGGCGTTATCGCTTGCGCCAATAACCACGGTTGAGCCGGCAATAGCGCCAGCCTTGAAGAGTTGCTCTTCGATGCCGATCTTGGCAAGGCGGTCGCCAAGGTAACCAACCGCTTCTTCGTTTCCAAACATGGTTTGAGCAACCCAGCGCTCGGGCTTGGCGCCGATGACGCGAAAGATTGCCTGTTCGCCCCACATCTCGCGGCGAATTTCAAAGTTGTTTTCGTCACGCTTCTTTTGCATGAGTTGAATACGAGGCTTAGGCGGCACCTGACCGAGTGACTTGCGGTGATCCGAAACCAGCGCGCCGAGCGCGAAGTTGAGTTCACGAAGACCCTCGTGGCTCACGGCAGAGATTTCGAAGACTCGGTAACCCCGCTCCTCGAAATCAGCCTTGACGAAGTCGGCTAGTTCTTTGCCGTCTGGCACGTCGATCTTGTTGAGCGCAATCAACTGTGGTCGCTGAGTCAAAGGCAACTGACCCTCTGGAACTTGGTATTCGTCTAGCTCGTGAAGAATCTTGTCGAGGTCGCTGATTGGGTCACGGCCGGGTTCTAGGGTCGCGCAGTCGATCACGTGCAATAGCGCGGCACAACGTTCGACGTGGCGCAAGAACTCGAGACCGAGCCCCTTTCCCTTGCTGGCGCCTTCGATAAGACCTGGTACGTCGGCGATCGTGAAGCGAGTGTCGCCGGCCTCAACTACACCGAGGTTTGGGTGCAGGGTCGTGAAAGGGTAATCGGCAATCTTCGGACGCGCGGCCGAAAGCGCGGCGATAAGGCTCGACTTGCCGGCGCTCGGGTAGCCAACGAGGGCTACGTCGGCGACAGTCTTGAGTTCGAGAGTGACCTCGCCAGCCCAACCAGGAACACCGAGCAGAGCAAAACCAGGCGCCTTGCGCTTCGAGCTCGCGAGAGCCGCGTTGCCCAAACCACCCTGGCCACCTTCGGCGACAACGAGCTCCATGCCCGCTTCGTCTAGGTCGGCAATCAACTTGCCGGTCGGGGTTTTTACGACTGTGCCAACCGGAACAGGGAGAGTTAGGTCTTCGCCGTGAGCGCCGTTTCTGAAGTCGCCTGCGCCATCGGCGCCATCGCCACCGGCTCGGTACGAGCGGAAGTGATAGTCGAGAAGTGTGGTTACGCTCGGGTCAGCCACCAAGGTAATTGAGCCACCCTTGCCGCCATCGGCACCGTCTGGGCCGGCCAGTGGCTTGAACTTTTCGCGCTTAACAGAAGCGCAGCCATCGCCACCGTTTCCGGCGCGCACATGGAGAGTCACTTGATCAACGAATGTGATCATCGAAACCTCCTTCTACCTGTGAAAACAGCAGAAGGCGAGCCCTCAGGCT
>CAIJJH010000003.1 GCA_903820955.1 uncultured Micrococcales bacterium | reverse complement strand
TGAACGCAAGCCTCCAAAACGGCTTCACTAATCCCATCGACGATTGCCTGATATCGGCCTTTGGTGGGAGCAAACCTTCGGTTTCGCTTGTTTCGCAGTTGCCGTACGATTTTGAGCGAAGGTTACTGAGCATCGCAACCTCAGACGGTCGCCTGATAACCAAAGGTGCCTTCGACAGCGTCATCGGCGTCTCTGCTACGGCAACGATTGATGGCAAATTGGTTTCCATTACCGAGGCCAAGCCGATCGCCCAGGAGCTTTACGAGACGCTTTCTAGGCAAGGAAATCGAGTTCTTGCGGTGGCGAGCAAAAGCTTTAGTGGCAAGCTCAGCCCCGCCGACGAAGCGGGTTTGAACCTCGACGGACTTCTGGTGTTCGCTGATCCGCTCAAAGACGATGCAGCGCAAACCGTAAAAGCGCTGCAAGACCTCGGCATCGAACTTTATTTGATCACCGGCGATAACCCGCTGGTTGCGGGTTCAATCGCAGAGCAAGCCGGTTTGGTTACCGCGGGAGTCCTGGTAGGCGAAGACCTAAAGGGCCTAAGTGACCAGGAGCTTGACAAAGCCTTGGCGACCTTTAGAGTTTTTGCTCAGGTCGACCCGCTTCAAAAAGAGAGAATCGTTGTTCGCCTCAGAGCACTCGGGCACGTTGTCGGCTACTCGGGCGATGGAATCAACGACAGCGCGGCCATAAAAGCAGCCGATGTCGGTATTTCGGTTGAATCCGCGGTTGAGGTAGCGAAGAGCGCAGCCGCAATCGTGTTGCTTGATCCGGGTCTCGAGGTGGTGGTTGATGGCGTCAAGCTAGGTCGCAAAATTTTCGTCAACACCATGAAGTACATCAAGGTCGGCCTTAGCGCCGCGTTCGGCAATGTGCTCTCGATGGCGATTGCATCGACGTTCCTGACATTCTTGCCGTTGCTGCCCGCTCAGATACTTCTGCTCAACTTCATGAGCGATTTCCCAGACCTCACCATTGCTAACGACAATGTTGATCCCGAGCAGATTGATTCGCCGCAAACTTGGAATATCAAAGAACTTCGCAACTACATGATTCGCTTTGGTTTGCTCAGCTCGCTGTTTGACATGTTGACCTTCGCAATACTGATTTGGGGTTTCAAGGGTGGCGAATCGGTGGTTCAAAGTGGCTGGTTCGTTTAGTCAACCCTCACCGAACTGACCGTCATGATTGTGCTTCGAACAAGTCGCCCCTTCTATAAAAGTCGTCCTAGTCGCGGGTTGATGATCTCAACTCTGGCGCTCGCGGTTCTGGTTGTCTTGATTCCGTTCACGGCTTTCGGTAACTGGCTTGGTCTAGAACCAATAAAGTCGCCAATTCTGTTGATCTTGTTCGCTCTGATCGTGGTCTACGCCCTCCTAAATGAGGTCTTGAAACGTCAGTTCAAAGCCAAGAAAAACGCGCTAAACGAATAGGATTCTTGACGGAAAGGTACCCAATGTCGAGTCTCCTAATTGCAGCAATCGTTTGTTCAGCAGTATGTTTCGCCACCTGGCTAACCTCGGTGATCACCAAGGAATATTCTTGGGTAGACCGAATCTGGTCTATTGTGCCTTTCGTTTACCTTTGGATCTACGCGGCTGACCACATGGACGTTCGTCACGTCCTCATGGCCGTTGTAGCGACCCTGTGGGGTGCCCGCCTAACCTTCAACTTCGCTCGCAAGGGCGGCTATGCCAAGGGCGGCGAGGATTATCGCTGGGCAATCCTGCGCGAAAAGATGAGCCCTGCGCTCTACCAAATCTTCAACATCTTCTTCATCGTCCTGTTTCAAAATTTCTTACTCCTAGGCATCACCGTCCCAGCGTTCTTTGCGCCGGCCGCCTCAAACTCCACCGACTGGGCCTGGGCCGCCCTGTTCCTAGGCTTTCTGGCCTTCGAAACGATTGCCGACCAACAACAGTGGAATTTTCACCAGGCTAAGAAAGCCGGCAAAGCCAAGGGATTCCTAGACAAAGGGCTCTTCTCGGTTAGCCGCCACCCGAACTTTTTCGCCGAGCAAGCGCAGTGGTGGGTGCTCTATTTCTGGAGCGCGACGGCCCTCGGCGAGCTCTGGCACTGGTCGATCGTCGGAGCTGTCGTATTGAGTGCCCTTTTCGCCGGTAGTCTGCGTTTCACCGAGCAAATCTCAACAGCCAAGTATCCCGAATACAAGAAATACCAAAAGCGCGTGAGTGCGCTTATCCCCTGGTTCCCTCGCAAGAAAAGTTAGCAGTGGGCGGTGACGGCTTTGCCCTTAACCGCGGTAACGCAAACGCTGCCGGCCACACCCAGGTACTTGGCCGTTAGCTTCACCCCGGTTTTGAGCGCTACAGTCGAAAGTTTCAGCGTCTTTGCGGCACTCTTCAACTGAGTAACCGTAAGCGTCTTTCGGGCAGCCTTCGCCAAAGCCGTCGCTTTGGTTGCAAGCGACTTAGCTTTAGTAGCCAAAGACTTCTCGGCTGCGATCTTTCGCCCCATGTTGACTAATGAACTCAGCGAAACGCTTCGGCTCGAATCGACTAGCGGAAAGATAATCGAGTTCGGTGTCGACAGAACGGTAACAATTGTCATGCTGATTGCGCCAGCGGTGCCTGTAAGCGATTCCGAAACAAAGACGTGGTTAGCGTTGAAGGTTGCCCTGACAAGCCAGTTGTATGGGGGAGTT
Source organism: uncultured Micrococcales bacterium (assembly GCA_903820955.1). Lineage (GTDB taxonomy): Bacteria > Actinomycetota > Actinomycetes > Actinomycetales > Microbacteriaceae > Rhodoluna. Next base: position 1,163 of record CAIJJH010000003.1, on the reverse strand, counting down.
TGCCCATCTGCGGCACTCGCTACGGTGAACACGTAGTCGGTGCTCGTCGGGTCACTCTCGGTTGGGCCAGACACGATCGGGCTGAACACCAAGCCGGCGACATTGCTTAGCGAATCAGTCGAAAAACCTTCGGTAAGGCGTGCCAAAGGGTCCATTTGAGCACCCGAAAAAATTTGGTTTGGCGTGTAGTTAGAAAATGGGCTGGGACTTCCATCGGCTGGCATAGCCAATATCGTTGCTGACGCTTTATTGAGACGGGTAATAGCGGCGTCGTAGTTGATAACGCCGTTAGCCGATGATGCGATATTTACCGGCCCGTAAAAGAGGTTGCCTTCGAATGTGCCAATCAGCGGTGTTCCGACGACTTCTCCGCCGTTGGTATTCGAAAGAGTCACCTGACTTTTCGTCTTGGTGCTGTTGAGTTCCAGAATCGTGCCAGAGGCCGGCGTTCCGTTCACCTCCATGCTCGAAGTTGTGCTGATCTGCGCGGCCGCTGCCGTGCTGAGGAAGCTCGCGGTGGCGCCACTCTCATCACTCAGCAATTGGTAACCGGGGCTCGCCTGAAACTCTGCAAGAGTCAGACTTTCGCCGCTGGCCTTTGCGGCAAAAGAACCAGAAAACACAAGTGCGAACGATGCAACCACACCTATAACTGCTCGAAAAAGCTTCAAAATTCAGTCTCCATGCTCTTTGACGTCAGGTTACCGCAGATTCGCGTAACCTGCTTGTATGAGTGATTTGAACGAAGTAGGCGAGCGCGACGGTTGGCGTTGCTGGCTATGCGACCAGCCGGTTGACCCCGATGCATCGGTGAACTCCGACCTAGGGCCCAGCACCGACAGCTATGCCGCTTCGAAAGCCAAAAAGGGTGCCAAAACGCTTGAGCGCCTGGCTCACCGACAGTGCAACACCATGAAGGGCAAGGTTTCGCCAGTCGTTGCTTGGTCACCAGAACTATTTGTCGTCGACCCATCGCCAATCTTCGAGGCAGTCGAGCGTTTGGCGCGCAAAGGTGGTCGCGAAATCGTAGCTCGCTGCCCTGGCCAGCGTGAAGCCGACGAAGCCTCTGAATGGCTCATCGACAGGCTTTCACGCCTAGCACCAGGCGTTCGCTTCGAGGTTGAGATCAAGTCGGGCGGCGGGCAGTTCATGCTCGCGAGATC
>CAIJJH010000002.1 GCA_903820955.1 uncultured Micrococcales bacterium | reverse complement strand
CCTGTTGATCTGGTTGGCCTCTGTGCCAGCTCAGTGGATCGTCGCGGTTTCAAAGACGCTTACAGCTTTGCCGAGCGTGACTCTGGCTTGGCACACCGGGCTGCTAGGCATGCTCGTGCTGGTCGTCGGCGCAACCCTTTGGCTGAAGCGACCAAAAGCCCTTGGTGCATGCCTTTTGGTCGCCGTCATGCTCACCGAAATCGTCTGGTCTGGTGTCGGCGTCATCAGGAGTTCTGCGTGGTTGCCGGCAGATTGGTCAATCGTCAATTGTGACGTCGGCCAGGGCGACGGCCTAGTGATTCGAGACGCTGGGCAGATCGCGGTGGTTGATGTCGGCCGAAACGATGAGCCAATAGACGATTGCCTCAGTCGTCTGGGCATCAAACAAATCGACCTGCTGGTGCTGACTCATTACGATGCAGACCACATCGGGGGGTTAGCCGGCGCGCTTCGGGGTCGGGTCGTAGACACAGCCCTAATCACGCCGTACCCAGACACCAGACCGCTGGTCTACAAGGTTGCGGGCCTCCTTCTTCATGTCAGACACGTCCTTAAGGCTGGAATCGGTTTGGCGGGGCAACTGGGCTCGATTCCTTGGCAGGTGCTCTCGCCGACCCAAACCGCTGCCGAAGCGCAAGATTCGAACGATGGCAGCATCGTGATGCGCTGGGAGTCTAAGGATTGGGTGCTTTACACGATGGCAGACCTCGGGGAGCGTGGCCAAATGCGTATGGTGGAGCGATTCGGTAGCTATCTGAGCCATCCGGTAAACAAGCGTTTGATCTTGAAGGTCGCTCACCATGGCTCGGCAGACCAGTATCCCGAGCTAATCGAGGCGATGCATCCAGATTTGGCCTTGCTATCTGTGGGTCTGGGCAACTCCTACGGACACCCTACGCAGCGAACCCTGAGCGTTCTGAAATCGGTTGGCTCGACCATTTTGCGCACCGACCTGCAAGGCGCTTTAGCCGTCTATGGCAACTTGCGTTACGCCGTATCGGGCGGCGGTTAGGCTTGCATGGTGGGTACGGCAAAGAAGGTAGATTGGCGCAAAGTTGTGCCGGCGCCGGTCATTCTCATCTTCGGCCCAGAAGAATACCTCTCAGGCAGCGCAACTCGTCGAGTCAGAGACCACTTGCGCAAGGCGTCTCCGGAGCTCGAATTGCACGAGTTCGAAGCGAGCGATTACGGCTCAAACCAGATTTTCTCAATCGCGAGTCCGTCACTGTTTGCCCAGCCGCGACTCATCATCGTCAACGCCATGGAGCGCTGCAGCGATCCATTCATCGAAGACATCAAGAAGTACTTGCAAAACCCAGCCGAAGACACGACGTTGGTGATTCGGCACAACGGCTCCTCGGTGCGCGGAAAGAGCCTCCTTGAGGCGTTGCGGGCCAGCGACGACGTTGTCGAGGTAGAAGCCCCAAAGACCGAAAAGGAAGGCCCGTTCACGGCCTTTGTTAAGGCGGAGTTTGCTGCCGCTGGTCGAAAGGTCACCGACGGTGCTGTGCGGGCTTTGGTGAATGCCTTTGCCAACGACCTATCCGAGCTTGCCAACGCCTGCGAACAGGTGATGTCTGACAGCGCCGAGCAAATCGATGAAGAACTGGTCAACAAGTACTTTGGCGGGAGGGTCGAAACCACTCTCTGGGCAATCGTCGATGCCGCCATCGAGGGGCGTGAGGGCGAAGCCTTGATGCTCATGAGGCACGGGCTTAGTACCGGGGTAGACATAATCCCGCTCATCAGCGTCTTCGCATCGAAACTTCATCAGATGGCCAGAGTCATGCACGATCGCTCGGTTCAACCCGCCGCACTTGGGCTCTCATCGGCCTGGGTGCTGGGCAAGATTCGTCAGAGCGTTGCCGGTTGGGACGACGATGGCTTAGCGGCAGCCCTTGAGGCCTGCGCCGAGGCCGATGCTGCGGCAAAGGGATCCGAACGCCAACCTGAGTTCCGCCTCGAACGCCTCATTTCGCTCGTGGCAAATAGAGGCAGGGTTTCGTGAAAAAGTTCAATTTCTTAGCCCTTCTTGGAATCTTGTTGACCACCCTGATTCTTCGGCCACCCGTGGCCAGCATCGGCCCGCTCGTAGTCGAGTTGCGCGAAAAGTTGGGTTTAGATTCGCTACAAATTGGCGTACTCACTTCGATTCCGGTCTTTTGTTTCGGTCTCGGCGCTTTTGCTAGTCCGGCAATCGTCAGGCGTTTCGGCATCGACAAGACTCTCTTGGTTTTACAAGGCCTGATTGCGCTAGCAATCGTGGGTCGACTCTGGTTCGGTTTTGGTGGTCTACTTATCGGAACCACCGTCATCGGGCTCTCAATTGCCGTGGCAAACGTGATTCTCCCGAGCATCGTCAGGGCCAGGTTTCCGGACCGAGTAGGCGTAGTAACCGCTACCTACAGCATGACCTTAGCGGTCGGAGCGAGCTTTGCCGCCAGCACTGCCGTGCCAATCTCTTCTGCACTGGGTGGTTGGCAGATTTCGCTGCTGGTCTGGGTGATCCCCGCCATAGCAGCGTTCTTGGTCTGGTCCACACAGACCAGGGGAGCCGCTCACGAGTCGATCCCAGCCGAGCATCACCAAATCGAGGCGAGAAGTGTTCGCAAATCGCCGATCACCTGGTGGATCGTTGCCTTTTTCGGTATCCAGTCGCTCGGTTTCTACGCTCTTCTGGCTTGGCTACCGAGCCTTCTGATCGAGCAAGACATGCTAACCCCAGCCGCCGCCGGTGGAATTCTTGGCGTCACCACGATCGCCGGTGTCCCATTCGGTCTATTACTTGCCTCAAACCTTCGCCGTTTCAAGTCGTTGAGTTTGCCTGCCGCTCTGAGCTCGAGCCTGACTCTAATCGGCATGAGCCTGCTGCTGACTCCGTGGCCACTGTTGGCCGGCATCCTTATCGGCTTAGGGCAGGCGTCCACGTTCCCGCTTTCGCTAAACATGATTTCGACCCGAGCTACCACGGTGGCGCAGACCACTGAACTTTCGACCCTAAGTCAGGGCTACGGCTATCTGGCCGCGGCTATCGGCACGTTCCTGTTTGGCTGGCTGCGTGACGCATCGGGTAGTTGGACAATCCCGATTCTGCTGCTGATCTTGCTGGGCACCGTTCAGCTCGTCGCGGGATTTGTGGCCGGGCGAAACAAGAAAATAGAAAACCCCGTCACCTAGTAGGCAACGGGGTCTGCATTTGTTTGAGGTTTAGAGAGCCGCAACCTTTTTAGCGATTGACGACTTGCGGTTTGCACCCTGGTTCTTGTGGATTACGCCCTTAGAAACAGCCTTGTCGATCTTCTTGCCAGCTAGGGCGAGAGCGGTGGTTGCTGCGGCCTTGTCACCAGAGGCGACTGCTGCGCGCACTGCACGGATAACGGTCTTCAGCTCGCTACGAACAGCGCGGTTGCGCTCGGTTGCCTTAGCGTTGGTGCCAATTCGCTTGATCTGCGACTTAATGTTTGCCATGTTTCACTTTCGGAAGATTGTTATGGAATGGGTTGAGTGGATACACTCACCCGTCACAAGGGTCTATCGTATCAGCGGTTACCCCATTCAAGCAACAGGATGTGCGAGAATGTGTCTATCGTATTCACGATTCCATCAAACACACTGAGGTCAGATTTTGTCGCCACGCGCCACCCGACGCCTTGAACCGGCCAAAACCGACCCGTCGCTCATTCGCAATTTTTGCATCATTGCGCACATTGACCACGGCAAGTCGACCCTTGCCGACCGCATGCTCCAGTTGACTGGCGTTGTTGACGACCGCTCTATGCGCGCGCAGTACCTGGATCGCATGGATATCGAACGCGAGCGAGGAATCACGATCAAGTCGCAGGCCGTCCGTATGCCTTGGGAATCTGCTGGCCAAACCTACGCGTTGAACATGATTGACACCCCCGGGCACGTTGACTTCACCTACGAGGTTTCGCGCTCACTTGCTGCCTGTGAAGGTGCGGTTCTCCTGGTTGACGCGGCTCAGGGCATCGAGGCTCAAACCCTCGCCAACCTTTACCTCGCGATGGAGAACGAGCTCGAGATCATTCCGGTCCTTAACAAGATCGACCTTCCGGCCGCCCAGCCCGAAAAGTATGCCGAAGAACTTGCCAGCCTGATTGGCTGCGACCCGGCCGATGTTCTAAGGGTCTCGGGTAAGACGGGTATGGGTGTCGATGCCCTTCTCGACAAAATCATTGAGCGTGTGCCTCACCCGGTTGGCGACCCAAACGCTCCGGCGAGAGCCATGATTTTCGACTCGGTTTACGACTCGTACCGAGGCGTGGTTACCTACGTTCGAATGATCGATGGCTCGCTAAGTCCTCGCGAAAAGATCCAAATGATGTCGACGAGGGCAATTCACGAGCTGCTCGAGATTGGTGTTTCGTCTCCCGAACCGGAACCAACCAAGGGTCTTGGAGTTGGCGAGGTCGGTTATCTAATTACCGGCGTCAAGGACGTCCGTCAGTCAAAGGTGGGTGACACCGTCACCACGAGCGCAAAGCCGGCAACCGAGGCTCTCAAGGGTTACGCCGAGCCTAAACCGATGGTGTTCTCGGGCATCTACCCGATCGACGGCTCCGACTATCCGGTTCTGCGAGAAGCCCTGGACAAATTGAAACTGAGCGACGCCGCCTTGGTCTACGAACCCGAAACCTCGGTAGCCCTTGGCTTCGGATTCCGCTGCGGGTTCCTAGGGCTACTCCACCTCGAAATCGTTACCGAGCGCTTGGAGCGCGAATTTGGTCTAGACCTGATCGCGACCGCACCGAGCGTTATTTACGAGGTCACCCTCGAGGGTGGCAAAGAAGTCACCGTTACCAACCCGAGCGAATACCCGGGTGGCAAGATCAAGAAGGTTCTCGAGCCAATGGTTCGAGCAACGATTCTCAGCCCAAAGGATTACGTCGGCACCATCATGGAGCTCTGCCAGGAGCGTCGCGGAAACCTCATTGATATGCAGTACCTTGGCGAAGATCGTGTTCAGCTCCGCTACAGCCTCCCGCTCGCCGAAATCGTCTTCGACTTCTTCGATCACCTGAAGAGCCGCACCAAGGGTTATGGCTCGCTCGACTACGAAGAGGCTGGGCTTGCCGAGGGAGATCTCGTCAAGGTCGACATCCTCTTGCAGGGTGACCAGGTGGACGCATTCTCCGCCATCGTGCACCGCGACAAGGCCTACGCCTACGGCGTCATGATGACTGGCAAGTTGCGCGAACTTATTCCACGCCAGCAGTTTGAGGTGCCGATTCAGGCCGCTATCGGAGCCAGAATCATCGCCCGCGAATCGATCCGAGCGATGCGCAAGGACGTTTTGGCCAAGTGTTACGGCGGCGACATCTCGAGAAAGCGCAAACTCCTCGAGAAGCAAAAAGAGGGTAAGAAGCGCATGAAGATGGTCGGCCGGGTCGAGGTGCCTCAAGAGGCCTTTATCGCCGCGCTTTCGACCGATTCAAACAAAAAGGGTGAGAAGAAGTAGCTTGACTACTCTGCACGCCTACGTCCACGTGCCCTTCTGTCGGGTGCGCTGTGGCTACTGCGACTTCAACACCTACACCGCCACCGAACTTCAGGGTTTCAGTCAGAGTGACTTCGTCGGTCAGTTCGCGAAGGAACTCGAAATCAGCGCTAAGGTTCTCGGCGCATCGCGCTCGCTCGAGACGATATTTTTCGGCGGAGGCACGCCAACTCAGTTGCCGGCCAGCGATCTGGTGCAAGTCCTGTCCTTGCTGCGCGACTCGTTTGGCATTTCGCACGGTGCCGAAGTAACCACCGAGGCAAACCCTGACACGGTTGATGGCTTCTATCTCGAGCAACTGCGCTCGGGCGGGTTCAATCGAATCTCGTTCGGAATGCAATCCGCGGTGGTTTCGGTGCTCGAAACCCTCGAGCGCACGCACACCCCCGCCAATGTTCCGAAGGCGGTCAAAGCCGCTCAAGAGCTCGAAATGCAAACCAGCGTGGATTTGATCTATGGAGCGCCCAAAGAAACCTTGGACGACTGGAAGCGCAGTGTCGATGCCGCCATCGAACTAGAAACAGATCACATCTCGGCCTATGCGCTAATCGTCGAGGATGGCACAAAGCTGGCCAGGCAGATCAAGCGTGGGGAACTCCCAGAGCCGGACGAAGACTTGCAAGCCACAAAATACGAGTGGGCCGACGCGCAATTCTCCTCAGCTGGGTTCGACTGGTACGAGTTAAGTAACTGGGCGAAGTCGCCCGAGACCGAGTCGAAGCATAACGTTGCCTACTGGGTCGGCAACGACTGGTGGGGCTACGGGCCGGGCGCACACAGCCACCTCGAGGGGGAGCGCTGGTGGAACGTGAAGCACCCGACTACATACGCGGCCAAACTCGCCGAGGGGCTGAGCCCTGAAGCCGAGCGCGAAACCCTAAACGAAGAGCAAAAGTTTGAGGAACGAGTTCTGCTCGAATCGCGCCTGGTGACCGGGCTCGACCTTTCGATAATCGAGAACAAGCACGCTGTTGCGGGGCTAATCGCCGACGGTCTGATTGACCCCAAAGCGGCTCTCGGCGGGACTCTGATTTTGACACTTCAGGGTCGCCTGCTCGCAGACCTAGTGGTTAGGCGTCTCGTTTAGGTAATATTGGCACTCAGAACCCCCGAGTGCTAGCGAGGTGAAAAATGATTCCAGAACGCAGTGTTGAGGTCTTGCGCGCCATCGTTCAGGATTACATTTCTACCAACCAGCCGGTTGGTTCTAAAGGTCTAGTTGATCGTCACGGTTTCTCGGTCTCGGCAGCCACGATTCGCAACGACATGGCGCTTCTCGAAGAAGAAGAGCTGATTGCTCAGACGCACACATCTTCGGGTCGAGTGCCCACCGATAAGGGTTATCGACTATTTGTCGACCGTCTCGATCAGGTGAAGCCCCTGGCCGAAGCCGAACGCGCCGCGATGGAGGGCTTTCTCTCAGGCACCGCCGACCTAGACGAGATTCTAGGCAGAACCGTCCGCGCACTTTCGCAGGCAACCAAACAGGTTGCCATGGTTCAATACCCGACCCTTGGCAAGTCCAAGGTTCGCAACATCGAAATCGTTCCGCTGAGTGACACTCGCGTGCTCTTGATTTTGGTCGCCGACACCGGGCGCCACGAAGAGCACGTCCTCGAGCTAGGTGTTCCCGTTGAAGCGGAGTTCATGGCCGAGTTGCGTTCCAAACTAAACACCGTTCTTGCCGGTGCGAAGCTGAACGAGGTCGAGTCTCGTCTCGGCGATTTCTTGAAGGGCTTCGCTCCTAGCCGCTCGGCCATAGTTCGCGTCATTCTCGAAGGTCTTTTTGAACAGGTGGACGCCAACCGCACCGAAAAGATGTTGTTGGCGGGCACCGCGTTTTTGGCAAAGAGCGAAGGCGATTTTCAGCGCAACATCAGCCCGCTGCTCGAAACGATCGAGGAGCAGGTTGTGCTTCTGAAACTCTTTAGCGAACTCGAGGCCGATGCCAACGGCATTGCGCTGAGCATCGGTCGCGAAAACCCGTTCGAGGGCCTGACCGAGACCTCTGTAGTAGTCGGTAGCTACGAGAATCAAGGCTCCGAGATCGCCAAGGTGGGCGTAATCGGCCCGACTCGAATGGACTACTCGGCAAACATCGCGGCCGTGCGAGCGATTGCCAGATACCTCACCAAAGCGCTAGGAGCCTAAATGAGCGACCACTACGAGGCGCTAGG
>CAIJJH010000001.1 GCA_903820955.1 uncultured Micrococcales bacterium | reverse complement strand
GTTTCACGCCATGAGTGTCAAGCGAAAGGTGTTTGGTAGCTTCATCGCTTACACAGCGTTGGTTGGGGCGTTTGGCTTCGCAAACGCGCTAAAGGAGCTGAAGTCTTACCAGTTCGTCGCAATCGACGAGTTTGAACTCGATGACCCTGGCAACACCATGATCATGTCCCGCCTGATCAACGAGCTCGCCACCTCAGGTGTGCGATTTGCAGTGACCTCCAACACGCCACCGAACGCACTGGGTGAAGGTCGATTCGCTTCTGATGATTTTCAGCGAGAAATTTTGGGCATCGGACGCCAATTCGAGATGTTGAGGGTAGACGGCGACGACTACCGTCACCGTGCGTTCGACAAAGTTCACAAGAGTTTTACTTCAGACGAACTAGCCGGTTGGACGGGCGCTGAGGGCACGTTCGATGACTTCGCAGAATTTCTTACAAAGTTGGCGACGATCCACCCTTCGCTTTATTCAAAGTTGCTTGCCGGAGTAAATCGCTGCGCTTTTACTGGCGCTTACACGCTGACTAGCCAAAACGATGGCCTACGGCTGGTCGCCTTCGTAGACCGGGCTTATGAGTTGCAAGTTGGTCTTCGTTCCGAAGGGGTTCCGCTCACCGACGTATTCCCAAAGGACTTTATCGAGAGCGGCTACAAGAAAAAGTACCTCAGAGCGATTTCTCGCCTGGGTGCACTCGTAGAGATTTGATTCTTACGAACAGATAAAACAGAACCATCGAAAGCGCACTGGCAAGAATCGTGCCGATGATCGCCGAGTTGCGGTCTACCGATGAGTCTTGGTAAGCCAGGTTCGCTATCAGCAGGGAAACCGTAAATCCAATGCCACCGAGAACCCCGACTAACAGCCAATTCTTCGCGTCAGCTCGTTTCTTTTGAAGTAGATCGCCCAGGACACCACCCAGTGTGATTCCGAAAATCTTTCCGGCTGGTCGAGCAAGTATTGCTACGAGGATTAGGGCATTGAGTGCGCCGCTAAGCGCTGGTTGAACGCTAGCGCCAACCAAGAAGGCAAATACTGGGACGACCAGCCAACCGTTCAAAACTTCGAGCCGGTGTCGATGACTTGAATTTGCGTAGGCAAGCCCCAAGAGAACTCCAACGAGACTTGTCTGGATACCCGAAAGCGCGGTCGCATACAGCGCGAAGCCGGCTAGCGGAAGAGCGACGAACCAGAGCTTTGCAGCGAAACGCTGAATGGCCCAATATGCCCCTAGAGCAGCCAGCCCTGCCAAGGCGAAGCCCGGTTGCAACCTGCTACTGAATAGGACGGCGAGGATCACCAAGCCGATGACATCGTCGAATGTTGCCACCGCTAGGAACCTCGGCCTGATTCGTGAGCGCAGTTTCAGAGCGGCAAGAGTTAGTGCGGCTAGCCCGAACGGGAGGTCTGTGGCGGTTGGTACGGCCCAACCAGCTGAACTGTCGCGCACCACAGCTATGTAGATGAGCGCCGGAGCTACGACACCGAACACGGCGGCGAGCAGGGGAGCGGTGATGTTTGATCGAACGACGAAATAGCCACTTTCGAACTCGGATCTCAGCTCCATTCCCACGCCGACAAAGAAAAGAGGCAGAACAAATTCACCAAATATCGAAACGGCGGTTTCTGCTCCCCTGAATCGGATCGACAGACCGAGAGCCGTGGCGAGAACGAGAAACAAACCCTGAAGTCTCGTGTCTCTCAGCAATCGCATTCCCTAATCTTGCCACCGCAGGATTTACAAACACGAAACATTTCGCTTCGCTGTACGAAACATCCATTTTGTTGAATTGAGAAGTGCCCGACGTAGTGCGCAATCGTTCCCTTACGAAAGGCATAAACGTGGACCAAGGTAATACCGCATTCGTTCTGATTGCAGCAGCACTAGTTCTATTGATGACCCCGGGTCTCGCATTCTTCTACGGCGGCATGGTCAAGGCCAAGAGCGTCGTGAGCATGATGATGCTGAGCTTCGGCTCCCTCGGACTCATCGGAGTCCTCTGGGTTCTTTATGGCTATGCAGAGTCATTCGCTTCAAGCGACAGCAAGACCTTCGTCGGAATTCCCGGCTGGTTCGGTTTCGACACTGCTTCAGTCGGTTTGGGCAAACAAGTCACCTCGGCACTCGACGCCCATTCCACCTCTGCGTACCCGGAAATGGCCTTCGTTGCATTCCAGGCAACCTTTGCGATCATCACCGTTGCACTTATTTCTGGCGCAATCGCAGACCGCGCCAAATTTGGCGCATGGATGATTTTCGCAGGCGTGTGGGCGACCCTCGTCTACTTCCCAGTGGCGAACTGGGTATTCAACTTCGGCTCAACCGGCGATGGTAAGTTTGGCGGCTGGCTCGTTGCTCTAGGCGTCCATGACTTCGCTGGTGGAACAGCCGTGCACATCAATGCCGGTGCAGCCGGTTTGGCACTGGCAATCGTTTTGGGTAAGCGTTTCGGCTTCTCGAAGGGCATCACTCAGCCACACAACGTGCCCCTGACGCTTCTCGGTGTTGCATTGCTTTGGTTCGGCTGGTTCGGCTTCAATGCGGGATCTGCCCTGGGCGCCAACGGATTGGCTTCGATCGCGTTCATCAACACCTTGTCTGCTCCCGCCGCTGCCATGCTCGGTTGGATCATCGTTGAGAAGTTCCGCCACGGCAAAGCTACTTCGATTGGAGCCGGTTCTGGAGCGGTTGCAGGTCTCGTTGCAATTACCCCCGCCTGTGACATCCTCGACCCAGGTTGGGGTCTCCTTCTCGGACTCCTAGCGGGTGCCCTGTGTGCTCTAGCGATCGATCTCAAGTTTGCGCTTGGCTTCGATGACTCGCTAGACGTCGTTGGTATTCACCTAGTTGGAGGAATCTTCGGAACCCTGTTCATCGGATTCTTTGGTCGCGGTATCGGACTTCTAGACTCTGGCAAGTTTGACCAACTAGGCAAGCAGGCAATCGGTGCAGGAGCCGTTTTGGCCTACTCCTTCGTGCTGGCGCTGATCATCGGTTTCGTACTCGAAAAGACCATCGGCTTCAGAGTCAAGGCCGAAGACGAAATCGCGGGCATCGACACGGTTGTTCACGGTGAAGAGGCTTACGCCTTCGGAGCCGAAAGAGGATAGCTTCTATCAAGTACCATTTTTGGAGGGGTCTTCGGACCCCTCCAATTTTTTTACAGGGGAACATTGCATAACAACGACACGCTTTTTCTGATTCTTTGCTCGGCCATGGTGCTATTTATGACGCCGGGGCTCGCCTTCTTCTACGGCGGGCTCGTTCGTGCGTCCAGTGTGGTGAGCATGATGATGATGAGTTTCGGCTCGATTGCGATTGTCAGCGTTCTGTGGGTTGGTTACGGCTACGCCATCGCCTTCGCCCAAGCTGGCACGGGCAACTACGTCGGAATCGACGGGTTTCTCGGCATTGATCTCAGTAACCTCGGATTGACCCGCCTAATTCACGACACCCTGGCCAACCACGATGGCTCCCAACTTGCCTTTTCTGGCTTCCAAGCAACCTTTGCGATCATCACGGTGGCCCTCATCTCGGGGGCAATCGCTGACCGCGCCAAGTTCGGCGCATGGATGCTGTTCGCAGGGCTTTGGGCCACGCTGGTCTATTTCCCGGTAGCGGGTTGGGTCTTTAACTTCAAGACGGACTCACAAGGCGAGATCGTTACCGGCGGCTGGTTGGTCAAAGACATAGGTTTGCTCGACTTCGCTGGTGGAACAGTGGTGGAGATTGCGAGCGGAGCCAGCGCCCTAGCTCTCGCCCTGGTGGTCGGCAAGCGCTTCGGCTTCACAAAGGGAATGCACGCGCCTCACAACGTGCCGCTGACCCTCATCGGTGTGGGAATCCTCTGGTTCGGCTGGTTCGGCTTCAACGCCGGCTCCGAGCTTCACGCCGATGGAACAGCGTCCATAGCCTTCGTCAATACTCTCGCGGCGGGTGTCGGGGGATTGGTCGCTTGGAGCCTCTTTGAACGTTTGAAGCACGGCAAACCTACAGCCGTCGGCGCTGGATCTGGAGCAGTAGCCGGCATGGTTGCCATAACCCCGGCCTGTGGCTTCCTAACGCCGTTTTGGGCCATAACCCTAGGTCTAATTGTCGGCGTGGTCTGCGCGCTTGCAATTGACCTCAAATACGTCCTGGGTTTCGATGACTCGCTCGACGTAGTTGGAATCCACTTGGTCGGCGGTCTCGTTGGCACTTTGTTCATCGGCCTGGTAGGTCAGTCAGGAACAAAGCTAGTCGGTTGGTTCCTGACTGGTGACCCCACGCAACTGGGTCGCCAGGCGATCGGCGTCGCTGTCGTAGGTACTTTCACATTCACAATGAGCTGGCTGTTGGCAACTCTAATTCAAAAGACGATTGGCTTTAGAGTTTCAAACACCGATGAGATAGCTGGTGTCGATCTCGTGCTCCACGGTGAGGCCGCCTATGCC